>JABMQB010000587.1 GCA_013203525.1 Mariniphaga sp. | reverse complement strand
ATGGAACTGGTTTTGAAAAATTTTCAACTTTGTAAAACTTTTCACACAAAATATCAGCCTGCATGTTAAATGCTTTTCGGCATTCTTCATACGAATCCTGAAAATACTGAAGTTTTGTTTCATCAACCTCGGCTTCTACTACCCCAGGCGAATACGAATTAAAACTTACGTATGTATACCCAAGAACACCCACTATTACGGCAAAAATAATAATGGCAAAAATTTTCAGGATTTTTTTCATAACATTTGGTTTTTGAATTGTAATACCAAAAGTACAACCCGAAATGGTTAAAAACAATTACATTAAGCATATAAACAAAAAAACCGCACCAGAGTGGAGCGGTTTAATATAATTACGTACAATATTTTATTTGAATAAAGAAGGATGAACACCGTGGCCCCGGTTATCTCCTAAATTTCTCGAAATAATATTCCATTCATCCAGATTTTCGGGTGTAAGGGCAACCTGTATTGTTGTTCCCCTAAAATCATTAAATCCAATTTTATTATCTAACAATACTTGAGGATCAAGTATTGCATCATTTCTTGAGTCGGTTAGTTCAAATGCAACAACGTCGACAACTTCAGGATTATCACTTTCAAGGCTAATTTTATTATAAAGAACTTTATTATTCTTGATTTCCTCAGCCCCCGTATTACTTCCTCTGAAATCAGCATATAAAACAATTCCTGATCCGGCATAGTTACCTCCATCGCATTCAGCAACACTTAGGGTACCTGAAATTTTATTATGGGATACAACATTATTTTCTACAATTCCACCAGAATTATCAGCAATGATAACACCAATACCGCCACCATTAGCCGATCTTAAATCAGTAATCACATTATGATCTATAACCCAGTTGTTTCCTGCCCAATTAGTTACACCTTGAATAGGATTTAACATAGTACATTTCTTGACCGAAATATCATCTGCTCCGCGACTAAAAACCGGAAATGCTACTCCATCAAATGTTAAATTACTAATTGAAGCCCCACTGCCAGCTCCGGCACCAGTAAAGAAAAATCCACAATCTAATACAATTGTTCCGCATGGCATATATGACGTAAGTAGAGGACCATCATTAATAACAGTTTTACCAGAACCTTTAATTGTAACAGCTTTTGTAACCAATGCACCTGCATGTTCACCATTAGCAACTTGAATCACAGCACCATCTTCAACATCTGGATCATCTATTGCCATCTGAATTGTTGCAAAATCATCAGGAACATTCCACACAGCAGTTTTTTTAGCCTTTTTAAGCATCAAATCATCATCCAATACAGAATCAGAACATCCGGCAATCAAAGCAATTGCCATTAAGAGAATAACAAATTTTTTCATAATTTTGGTTTTTTAAAAGTTTATAATTCCAATAATTTTTTAAAGGGATGCTTAAAATACTACAAATAAATAACATAAACAATAGTTGACTATAATTTTTTACCTTGTTAATGTAGCATAAGTTTGATTTAGCAATGCTTTTACAAAGTTTTATAATTAAAAAAAATCGTAATTTGACTCCGTAATTAAACCAGCAGAATCCTAAAATTTTATTGTTGAGAAAACTTCCTAAATTTGTTGCTCAATTCAAATTAATGAATTTAAAAACAAACAGAGTAGCAGTTATAGGAAGTGGCAGTTGGGCAACAGCCATCGCAAAAATGTTGTTAGAAAATGTTAGCCAAATCAACTGGTTTTTCAGAAAACCGGAAACTATTGAACTCTTTCAGAAATTAGGACATAATCCTCGCTATTTAAGGAGTGTTGAGTTTGATACTGCAAAAATCAATTTTTACAATGATATCAATAAAATTACTGAAGAATCGGAAATTCTGATATTGGCAATCCCATCTGCTTTTTTGCCGGTTATATTTAAAAATTTAAAAACCAATATCAGCCGGAAATTTATTCTGTCAGGAATTAAAGGTACCGTTTCCGATGAAAACCTGTTGGTGGTTGAATATCTTAACAAATATTTTAATGTCCCTTTTGAATCGGTTGGAGTTATTGCCGGCCCCTGCCATGCCGAGGAGGTTGCACTTGAGCGACTTTCATATCTTACTATTGCCTGTCCCGATGAAGAAAAAGCCGTCAATTTTGCCCGGTTAATTGCATGCGATTATATTTCCACTAATGTATCTGACGATATTTGGGGAACTGAATATGCTTCGGTTTTAAAAAACATAATTGCCATTGCAGCAGGTATTGTTCATGGGCTAAGATATGGCGATAATTTCCAGGCGGTGCTTGCTTCCAATGCCATCCAGGAAATAAAAAGGTTTGTTGATGCAGTTCATCCAATCACCCGTGATATAAAAAGTTCAGCATACCTTGGTGACCTTATTGTAACATTGTATTCACAATTTAGCCGAAACAGAATGTTTGGTACAATGATAGGAAAAGGATATTCAGTTAAAACCGCCCAACTCGATATGAATATGATAGCTGAAGGATATTTTGCCGCAAAATCAATTTACGATCTGAATAAAAAATATAAAGTAGATATGCCAATTTCAGAGGCAGTATATAATATTCTTTACAAAAACGAATCGCCTAAAACAGTAATTGAAAATCTGATACCAAAACTGAGCTAATTCAAAATTTCGAATTATTTGCATATTTCACTTATCGCATATCTTTCCATGCATTAATAAGCCCATTTGTGGAAGCATCATGCCTGGTAACTTTTTCATCGCTTGTTAACTCAGGTAAAATTGCATTTGCCAGCAAGCATCGCAGCGTCGCTGACGCATTGTTCAAGAAGTGACCCGACGT
>JABMQB010000586.1 GCA_013203525.1 Mariniphaga sp. | reverse complement strand
AATTTAATACGTATTGAATCTGAATATTTTTCTCGAGTCAAAACTTTTAAGACTTTGGTGGGTACTGGTTTAATATCGGGTTCTTTAAATCATACAAAGAGCGGAACTGCAAGTTTAAAGGTTATTGAAGATTCTAATTCACTTACCCCTGTCGCTTTAGATAAGATAATAGATGATGTTTCTAATAATCTATTGATCAAGGTTGATACAGACGGCTACGATTTTGATGTGATTAGATCCGCGGAAGAAATATTGTCAAATTCTGAACCGATTTTATTTTGGGAAAATGAAATATCAGAAGATTTTCAATATACCGGTTTTAACGATTTATATGATTTGTTAGAAAAAAATGGTTATAAGTATATTTATATCTTTGATAATTTCGGAAACTTAATGACTGAAGAAACAAATTTTGCAACATTGAGAAATATTAACTCCTATGTGTATAGCATGAAAAAATATAATTGTACAAGAACTATTTATTATACCGATATACTTGCCTCGACCGAAAGAAATTCTATTTGTGTTAAAAAGGCAATAGATGAATACAAAGCGGAATGGATTAATAAATAAGGATGTGCCGAACAGCCGACAACAGCGGCTATACAAAATGCCTGCCGAAGGCGCGACACAGGCACTTCGCATAGCAGCGAACGTTACCGGCAAGCATAGAGAACAGCGAAAATTAGAAATGACCGTTTGACAATTAACAGTATATGAAGACAAGATTAGAGGTATAAAATAGTTAGATTTGCAACCAGAAAATGAATAGGCCAAATTACTTTAATACTATTGAAGAACGGTTAAACCTTCTTGCTCTTCGGATAATTTCTAGAGGCAAATTGAACATATTGGACTTACACGGACATTCTGAGAACTTCTTCCAGTTTTTTTTAAATGAGGTTTATGGTTGGACAGTTACAAATGAAAACGACATTAAACAAAATGTAGAGGCGATTGACTTAATTGACCGCACAAATAAGTTTGTAATACAAGTTTCAGCTACTGCAAGCAAACAAAAAATAGAAACCTCTCTATCCAAGAACTCTATTAAATCTTACAAAGGTTACACATTTAAGTTTGTTTCTATTGCGAGTGATGCTGATGAATTAAGAAAAAATACGTTCAAAAATCCTCACGGAATTAGTTTTAATACCGTAACTGACATCATTGACAAAAACTCTATTCTTTCAAAAATTAGAGGCTTGCATATAACCGACCAAGAACGGATTTACATGTTTGTAAAAAAGGAATTGGTAATGGAAATTGACCCAATGAAATTGGAAACGAATTTGGCGACTGTTATAAATATTCTTTCAAAAGAAGATTGGGACAAAAAAGAACCAGTTGCTGAAATAAACAGCTTTGAAATTGACAGAAAAATATCACATAACAATTTAGATACAGCGAAAACGATTATTAAAGACTATTCAGTTCATTATGGCAGAGTAGATAAGATATACACAGAGTTTGACGCACAAGGAAGTAATAAAAGCAGTTCTGTACTCTCTACAGTAAGACAGGAATATGCAAAAACAAAGGGCAGCTTATCTGATGACCAACTTTTCTTTGAGGTGATTTCTAAAGTACAGGAAAAGATTTTGAATAGTTCTAACTATACTTCAATTCCATTTGACGAACTTGAACTTTGCATTAACATCTTAGTGGTTGATGCATTTATCAGATGTAAAATTTTTGAAAATCCTGACGAATACAACTATGCTACTACCTGATAATATTCACCCTGATAATAGCATCTACTACAATGGTGCATTTGTAATTGAATCTTTAACAAAAGAAAGAAGTTACAAAATGCTTGACTTGTATCAGGAGGTTAAAACAAAAAAGCAAATGACATTTTCAGTTTTTATTCTCTGTTTAGATTGGTTGTATTTATTAGATGTTGCGAACATTAACACCAAGGGCGAAATTGAATTATGTTCATAAAAGCATTAACTATAACAAGTGGCGCTAAAGTCATTCGTGAAATTGAATTTCATAAGGGACTAAACTTGATTGTTGACGAAAGTGAGCATGAAATCACAGGTAATAGTGTTGGCAAAACGACAGTTCTTAAATTGGTAGACTTCTGTTTAGGAGCAAATCCTAAACACATTTATGTTGACCATGAAACAAAAAAACAAGAATACAAACTTGTTAAGAATTTTCTTATTGATAGTAAAGTTCTAATTACCCTTGTGCTCACATCTGACTTAGATAAAGGAACGGATGACATTGTCATTGAAAGAAATTTTCTAGCCAGGAAAAAAATCGTAAGAACTATAAATGGAGAACAGTTTACAGAGGATGAGTTTGAAACAAAATTAAGTAGCATTCTTTTTCCTGAGCATCTTGAAAGTAAGCCCACATTCAGACAAATAATTTCACACAACATTCGCTACAAGGATGAAAGCATCAACAACACCCTTAAAACGCTTGACAAATACACTTCGGATGCAGAATATGAGACACTTTATCTTTTTCTTTTTGGATGTGAATTCACGAAGGGTAACAGTAAACAAGAAATCCTAACTAAAATAAGACAAGAAGACACATATAAAAATCGACTTGAAAAAAACCAAACCAAAACGGCGTATGAAACTGCATTGTCGCTAATAAACAATGATATAGAAGAACTTAATAAAAAGAAAAGCAGTTTCAATCTAAATGAAAATTTTGAAGAAGACTTAGATAAGCTGAACCGAGTTAAATACGAAATCAATAAAATAAGTTCAACTATAGGCAAGCTTAATATTCGTAAAGACTTAATTAGAGAAGCAGAAGAAGAACTTAAATCCAGCAAATCAGAAATTGATTTGCGTCAGCTAGAAATCATTTATGAGCAAGCAACGTCTAAAATAACGACAATTCAAAAATCATTTTCTGACCTTGTTTCCTTTCACAACAATATGATAGGGGAAAAGGTAAAATTCATTACCAAAGAATTACCTACACTTGAAAAATCAATAATAGACAATAACAATGTTCTAAAGCGACTACTAGAGGAAGAAAAAACAATAACTTCTGGAATTTCAAAAAGTGATTCATTTGAAGAGCTTGAAAATCTTATTGCCGAGTTGACTGAAAAGTACAGAAAGAAAGGTGAGTACGAAAATATTATTCAACAGTTATGTGAAGTCGAATCTAACCTCAAAGAGTACAATAAACAGTTGAATGAAATTGACAACGAACTTTTCAGCGATAGCTTTGAACAAGTTGTAAAAACGCAACTCAATAAATTCAACGTACACTTCGCTTCTATTTCGAATGAGTTATATGGTGAACAATATGCCGTGAAATACGATATTATAACCAATAAAAAAAGTCAGAGATTATACAAGTTTAGTGCGTTTAACGCAAACATGAGTTCAGGTAAAAAGCAAGGGGAAATATCTTGTTTTGATATTGCTTACACTCTATTCACAGATGAAGAAAATATACCTTGTTTACATTTTCTGTTAAATGATAAAAAGGAATTAATGCACGATAATCAGTTGGTAAAAATTTCAGAGTTTGTTAATAAAAACAACATTCAATTTGTCGCCTCAATACTCAAAGACAAACTTCCTATAGAAATCAACAAGGAAGAATATTTTGTAGTAAAGTTATCGCAAAATGACAAGTTATTTAGAATTAGAGAGTGACACTGACCTTGCCCCCCCAATTCGCCCCAGTATCTAAGTTCGAGCTTT
>JABMQB010000585.1 GCA_013203525.1 Mariniphaga sp. | reverse complement strand
TTTTTAGACAGACTGCCGTTCAAATGGAAGCTTTAATATTCCGGTAATACCTGGCGATTCATTAATAATAAACCATGTAACTTTTATTCAGAAAAAAATTTATGCAAATTCCGTTCGAAGATATCCGGACATTTACCTCGAAAATGATACTGTATTTATTGGAGAAGTGCAAGTAACTGTAGGTCCCAATAAAGATAACGCTGCTTTACAAAACACCATGGAACTGATACGGAGTGCCGGCCTTACTCTTTACAAACGAATGGATCCGAGTACAAACCTGGTAAATCAAACTGTTATAGAAAACAACCGAATTTTACGTACAGAGGCATCTTCATTATCCCTTGTCAGTTTCTCACCATCTTATATAGTCAATAAGGTTGCCGAAAAGGTTAAAAAGAAAAAAAGAAAAAAGGGCTTTAAATTCTACAGGAATGAAGAGCAAAAATTACGTAAAGAAAAAAGAAAGGCAGGGAAAAAATAATCCCTGCCTCTTTACTCAATTTAATTGACCATGAGTTTTTTGATGAAACTAACCTTCAGATGTCAAGTGTGCAAAACAAACCAAAACTTTACTCAACATATTGAAAGTAATTTTTCGTCTTCAATAAGAGTCCTCCCCAGGACTTTCTTGCCTGCATCATCAAAACTACTAACTCAATCCCTTTTAATTCCCTTTATTAACCCTCTATATTTACTATACTTCTTGTTCGATTCGGATCCAACATTCCATTTTAAGTTTCTATATCAGAATCATAAATTCTAATCGGTTCTTTTTACTTTATTAATAGCTCAAACTGAACCGCCTACCTGACTAGAATATTGTTTATATGAAATTTGAGGTATGACATTTTTATATTTATCATTTCATAACCTGCAAATCCCTAATTCGATACTAAGGTAGGTTTTAATAAAAAGCTATTAAATAGGGAAATTCCCTATTTTCTATTTAACAAATTCATTGTCTTTTATATTTTTACAGTCTACTCTTAAAGATGTAATCTAATGATTTACAGTGTCGTATAAATTATAGTCACATAGAATTACGTGGATTCAGTTTTTATTAAATGACTACAATTATATTAAATGAGGAGAGTAAAACTGATACAACAAAGGCAGGGATTAAATCTCTGCCTTTAGCTCAATTTTTATTAACCATGAGTTTTTTGATGATATGCTTACCTTCGGATGTCAGGCGGGCAAAATACAAACCCGAGACTTTACCCGACATATCGAATACAATATCTTCATTCCTTAAATAAGATTCCTTTAATACAACCTGCCCGATATTGTTGTATACTTCAAGGCTGAGTTCTTTGAATGATAAATTCATCTCAACATTTACGATACCATTTGCCGGATTCGGATATAAAATTGCATCGAACGTTTGAATTTCAATATCATCAGTTCCTACCACGATCTGCTTTTTTACGTATATTTCAAATGTATCGGTTGCAGATAATCCTTCATCATCGCTTGCAATTATTTCAATATTAAAATAACCTGTATCGCGCTTTGTTGGATGTGCATATATTGTATCATTCGACCAAAAAATCCATCCGGGAATTTTATTTCCACCAACAGTTTTTATTTCCACATCAAGAATTTCATCATCAACATCATCAAAAATTTCTCCCTTTCCTTTACCTAGTCGAAATTTTACCATCTCCGGCAATTGGATTTCTATATCTGCAACTGGATTTACTAAAATTGGAGCATCATTTACTGGTGTAACAATTATTTTAAAATCATTAGTTGAAGACCTATTTTCATCATCTGTAACATCTATTTGAATAATTGCTTCTCCATTCATATCTGCAGAAATGAAAATATCCAATAAGGCCAATGATTCACCATTAGTATAGTTGACATTTATATCAGAAATCAGATTCGTTTTTGTCTCATCAAATAAAGTAACTGAAATTTCGATTTCATTTTCAGCACCATAAAGAATGTTTTCCAATGGAATATGTAATACTGAAATATCTTCATCTACTATTGTATCCTCAATAGCATCAAATACCGGTATATTATCCAGAATCACATTAACATTAAAAGACAATTCCACAGAATTCCCTCCTCCATCGGTTGCCTGCCATGTTTCAATAGTTTTTCCAACAGGAAACATTCCTTCAGGGCCAAGACCATCTAATTGTTCAAGTACCACATCGCAATTATCTGTGACAAGAATTTCAGGATATTCAATTCCTGTTTCGGAAACAGCCAGGCTAACTACTACTTCAACATCTGCAATAGGTTCAAATACAGGTTTAATAGTGTCAAGAGCAGTAACCGTTGCAATACAATTTGCAACATTTACATAATTATCGGTAACAGTTAATGTTACTATTACCGGAGAACCTACATCATCGCATGTAAATATTCCCTTATCAATTTCCAGTGAAGCAATACCGCTGTCATCGTAAGAAAAGTTGTCAATGTCGAAAGCAATTACTTTTGCATTACCATTTTCATCGAGGTATAGAGTGGTATCATTACATAATGCAGTAGGAGGAATTACTTCTCCAACGTTAATGTTAAAATCCTGAGTAGAATATTCTCCATTTGTATCGGTTACTTTTAATTGCACCGGATGTAAACCAACTTGCCCAGCTGGGTTACCATGTAATTTTGGCGAAGTTTCAATTTTTCTAATTCGATTATTATCTGTTACAAACAAATTATCTGAATTGTCAATAGCAATACCGAGAATATCGCGAAACTGAGCATGAATACCGGTACTATCTTTACTACCCTCCACACCATTACCTGCCAATGTCAATGTTGTTCCATCAGCAGTTACCTTTCGAATGCTAAAATTTTTAGAATCGGCAACATAAACATTCCCAACTGAATCTAAAACAATTCTAATTGGGGCATAAAATTTAGCAAGATCCCTTCCTCCATCAACAAATCCTATTTCGCCGGTACCGGCAACAGTAGATACAATCGCAGAGAGAACTATTTTCCTGATACTATTATTCCCGTAATCTGAAACATACAAATTCCCTGATGCATCTATTTCCACATCACTCGGATAAAAAAACTCAGCGTTTTCAACTAATCCGTTAACAAATCCTCCCTTTCCTGAACCTGCAAAAGTTGTAGTTGTACCATTGGGTTCTATTTTTCGAATTCTATGATTTATAAAATCAGACACATAAACGTTTCCAAAAGTATCAACAGTCAGGCCTGAGGGAAAATTAAATTTAGATTCATTACCGGGTCCATTTTTAAAGCCAGCTTCGCCAGTCCCTGCTAAAGTAGAAACAGTTCCGTCAGGTAGTATTTTTCTGATTACATGGTTATAAAAATCAGCCACATACAGATTCCCCGATTTATCAATTGCGATATCTAAAGGTGAATTAAATTGTGCAATAGTCCCCGCGCCATCAACATAACCTTCATCACCGGTACCTGCAAGCGTATAAACTTCGCCCTGAGAAGTTATTTTACGAATACAGTGATTACCAACATCAGCAATATAAAAATTTTCCAAATTATCGATAACAAGACCATTAGGAATATTAAATTTTGCATCAGCAATATTTCCATCCAAATAACCAGATTCGGAACCGGCAAAAGTACCTACGGGAAATTCATTGGATAGTAATAGCCAATCAGGTAAAATTGGGGCTGATATCAAAAATGGATTACCATTTGTATCGAAAGCAGAAATATTATAATT
>JABMQB010000584.1 GCA_013203525.1 Mariniphaga sp. | reverse complement strand
TAAATATTAACCAGTCCCAGGTTGATCAAAAGTGCCGGAATGAGTAAAACGATACCTGACAGGTAGATCATATTTGGGTTTTGTCGTAATTTTTCAATCATTGAACAGCTATTGAACTTAGCCGGCAAAAATAGGGAAAAGGTTTTGATTTTAACAGATGCCACAGATTTCTCAGATTTACACAGATTAGCACGGTCAATCGGATTTGCATTCTTGATATTTATTTCCGGATTTCAAAACTGAAGGTGGGATCAAAGGTAACTTTCAGTGACCCTTCGCTGATGCAAAACTATAATTAATAGTATGTACATTTGTTCTTTCAAATACAATTATCAGATTTAATTGGGAATCAATCAGTTCTCATCTCTCTTTGAACAAAAGTCCTTGAAACTAATGTGACCTTTTATTATTAAAACAGTTAATTTACTATTCATACAGCGTTTTTTGTACCTTTGGTTAATGTTTTTATGACTTAAAATAAGAATTCTCTTTTGAATTTCTTTTATAATCTTTTAATTAATACAATGATGGAATTTATGGAGTTATATGATAATAAATATGTGAGAAGTTTAATTCAGCTTGTTCCATTTGGATCAGCCGCTGACGTTTTAATTAAAGAAACCATTGACGAAATTAATAAAGACAGACTTCGAGTTTTTTTTAATAAACTTGAAGTTGGAAATATTCAATTAACAGAGGAAATTATTAAAAATGAAGACTTTCTGCATAATTATTTTGCAACAATACGAATAGTAATCAATACTAGAAGAAGGGAGAAAATTGAACTTTTTGGAAATCTTTTCAATAGAGCAGTTGTACAAAACTTTATAAATAGTTTTGATAAATATAATTTTTATTTGACAATTCTTGATGATTTAACTTTAAAGGAAATTAATATACTTCACAAATTATATCGACTTGAATGCAAAACACAACCAAAAGATAAGAGCAGAAATGAAAGATTAATTGCAAATAAAGGTATTTGGGAAGAGTTTAAACAAAATATGCAAGAAGACATGAATATCATTAAAAATTGTTTAGAAGAAGAACTAATAAGAATTGAAAGGACAGGCTGTCTATATATTCCAAGAGTTACTATCAATGATTTTAGGTCATATTCAGCTGTTACAACTGAAATTTATAGTAAATTAAAAGATCTTATAGTAAGTTAAGTGAAAATATTTTAAGTTAATGAACTTATCATGAATATTGTTGAAGCTTTAAAAAAAACTTAATCGAACAAAGTTTTCAATGGACAATAACATAGTGATTAATTTTATTCTTAATTTTATGCACAAAAACTATATTATTAACTATGAATGCACGCATTAACATATTATTACAATTATCTTTAATTCTAACCTCAATTGGATTTCTTATGAATTGCTCAACGAATACAAAAGAATCCGGAAAAGAGCCACTTATCTATGATGCTTTTGGGGAAATGGTCTCAGGTAAAAACCTAACCTCTGAGGAAAGAAGAGCAATAGCCCTAAAAGACTTTTGGCAATTTTATAGCATTGAAAATGACACGGATGAGATCATTTTTCATATGAATAATATCATTTCAGAAGACTTCGGATACGAAAAAATACGGTGCTATAACAGAATAAACCTTAGTAAATTGAATGGCAATAGTAGAATTTATTCCAATAATACGATTGATAAAAATTTATTAGTTGGTGATGTAATACCTGTTTGCTCAGCTTACTCTGGATTTCTCTCCAATGAAATGATAGATAAACTGAAGGATTTCATAACAATTTCAAAGGCGTATATAGAATATTTAAATGACCCATCATTCAATAATATTAATGATAGCAAGCAATCGGATTATCATGCTAATAATGAAGTCAAATCTAATGAAGTCAAATCTTTTGATTATGGTCTTTTATTTATAGGTTTAAAGGAAACAAATGATCAAATAGTTTATGGCCGCTATGCAAAGGAAAATTCAGAAAGGTTATATGGTTCCCCCAGTAAATCATCATTTTTTTATTCAAAATTAGTAATCAGGAAACCAGAAGAATACTATGAGAGGCTTAAAGATGCTATGTACCTTTGGGATCCAAGTTTAAACTATTCCAACTTACTAAACTGGTATGAAATTGTAGAAATATATTATCAGAATCTATGGGAATACGAAATGTTTAAAACTCGAATGGATTATTTAACGAGAAAAGAAAAGGTACTGAAAAATAATGATTAAGAAGTAAAACAATCGGATTTTTAATACATTCTCCTGTGTTACCGGAAATTGTTATGACTGACAGATATGATACTCATTATTGGAGATATAATTTCAGAACAGCAAATATTTCTATTTAAAATCATTAACCTCGCTCATATGGATTTGATATCTGGTTGTAAATCTTATACCGTATGAAATTTGGATAAGTGCAAAACGTTTCAATTCATCGTTGATTCACACAAATTCAACCATATCATGACGATATTGTGAGCGTTGATAGGCGGGGAAGAATAATTTTACTGATTAAATAAACTATGAAACTATGGTAAATTGGACAAATTTGCAATCCGATTGCAAGTCTGACCAGTTTCTGAAAACCTGAATGTAATTTTTGGAGGATCCGAAAACGTGAGAAATTCAAAAGGAGATTTCATCAGTTGGAAAAATCTTGAATGTCTTTTACGATGATCATAAAAAACTATTGTAACTTTGTTGGCAAATGAATAGATCAGCATGAATGAAAAGGAGTTTTACATTTATCTTGGTAATAAGCAAACAGACAGAGTTCGTGTAAAATTCTTTAAGGAAAAGGGGATCATCACTGATTTAATGATACAGTATGAAGCATTTATAAAAGAAAAATGGCATTCGATTGTTAGATATGACTGTGTACATGGATTTTTCCACAGGGATTTGATGAAACCAAATGGTGATAAGGAGAAAAAAGTCATCGAAATGCCGGATTTAAATACAGCTTTTGCATTTGCCCGTCAAGATATTGAGGACAGATGGAAATGGTATAAAGAGCAATACATTAAAAAGATGAAGTAATGCAAAATAATGAAAAAATAAAGAGGGATTTGGCAATAGGATTGGATTTTGTTGAAAACATAATACATAATCCTGACTTGCTTGATGGAATTCCGGAGGGAGCAACCATAAGTTTTCTTGACCGGGCAATGCCAAAGATAGAAACTAAGAAAGATCAAAAATTGAATCGAAAATATGTGAAAGTCAATCGTAGTTTTGAACTTTTATAGATAATTATACTATAGTTTTTCAGACGGCATTGCAAAAGCCGCCTGGCAGGATTTTTACGATTGTCACAGATTTCACAGATTGAACGAATTATACCACGCCTTGCTTGGAAAATTCGTTAAATTCGATGACAAAATAATCGTTTGATGATAAATTTTTTATGTTTAACCCACCTGTGTTTTGACCCTTCTTCGCATTACGTGTTCCGGTTTTACTACTTCAACCTCTCCGTTTTAATGCTATAGATAATCCCAAACAACGAAACAGTGGCCGTAATGATGTAAAACAACAGGCTCAACGCTATGGAATTGGTGATTTCGAGGTGCATAATCTGTGCACCAAAAAGGAAGGTGACTTCTCTCGACCCGATCCCACCAATGGTAATGGGCATGGCCGCTACAATAGATGAAATCAGGAATACGAAAATGTATTCCAGCGTTTGATCGAAAGTCTGGATGGATGCCAGGATAAAAATTGCAGATACTACCTGTGACAATTGCACAAGTAATGACTGTCCCAATGTTTTGAATAGAATCGTAATAAAATGGCCGAAAAATCTTTTAATCACAAAATAATATACAATAACAGAAAGGGGCATCAGCAACCAAACAAAGTATTTATAGATTATCGGGATAGGGATAAACAGCGACAGGCCAACCGCAAGGCAAAACAATGCAAGCAATCCAATGACCCTGTCGATGAGAATGGCCC
>JABMQB010000583.1 GCA_013203525.1 Mariniphaga sp. | reverse complement strand
GATATACGGAGTAACAGTAAAATCATGCTGATTATCCCCTGGTTTAATAACTAACCCATCAACAGTAAACGGGAAAAAATTGCAGGATTGAAAAACTATATCGTATGTACCTGAAAATACAAAGTTATTACGAAATTCTCCACTTTCCATTATATACCACTCATTTAATTCTGGCGTCTCATAACCTTGTTCATATACACCAATTCGTGAGCCATCTTGTAAATCCTGTTCAACAAGTGCACCTTGACTATCTTTTATTGCTCCAAAGAATTTTGCGTCAGGTCCGTCAAAGTTATCTATTTCGCATGAAACAGTAACCAGTATAATACTTATTATTAAGCTTAAAAAATATAATATTTTTTTCATAACTATATGTTTTGCAGTTTAATATCCTGGATTCTGAATTAATTTATTAGAAGAGACACCAGGAATAGGAAGATAATAGTCACCCTGTTGGAATGTTACTCCTCCATCTTGTTCATCATAAAAATTATTGACTTTAACAAAGATATACTTAGGAGGATTCTCTCTCAAATCAAGTATAGGCACTAAAGACTTTCTTCTGTAATCATTGAATGTTGTGTGCATCTCTCTCCGTCTCACCAAATCCCAATAGCGCCGTTGTTCAAAGGCCAACTCAACAAACCTTTCTTTAACGATATTTTCGACTGTAGCCGGTATTTCGTCTGTATGAGCAGCCCTCTTACGAATTGAATTCAGGTATGTTTTAGCTAATGCAGCATCACCCTGCCCGCTCTCAATAGCAGCCTCGGCATAATTGAGATATATCTCGGCCATACGGAAAGCTATATAATCCTGTGTTGACCCACCCCATCTTGAAGGTGTTGGCGTAGTTTTTTCCTGTAAGAATTTTTTGATAATAAATCCTGTACTGGTAGAATTTGCACTCAGACCCGAGCCCATTGCACCAAAAGCAGAAAATCCATTGGCTGCATGTGTACCATAAGCATAATATGTTTGGCCATCCAATCCTACCGATGAGGAACCTTCAGAATAAATAACAGGATTACCATTTGATTCGATTAATCCTCCCTGGCAATTAATAGTAATACCTTTAAAAGGAGCGCCGGGTAAATTTACACTTGCAAAAAGGCGTGCATCTTTACCGGTAAAAATATCATACTGGCTGTCGTAATGTACATAAGGTACAGAAACATCTATATTAGCAGGATTGCTGAGATAAATATCTTCCTGACCATCTCCTCGGGTAAGTAATACACCGGGAGTACCGGTTCCGTCATCTGTATAATCTTCAAAAGTATTTACCAGATCAAGAGTAACACCCATCCTTCCATATACATAGGAAGTTGCCTGTGGCATTTGTGCAGGATAACCGTAGAAATCCATTTGATGACCTTGATCACCTGAAGAAACACCATCAACATATCCTTTTTTGTACACAACTTCTACGTCTGCAGCAGGCGGGGTCTCAAACATCTCCTGAAAGTTTACAGCAGCCTCTGCCGCATCAGCCGGGTTAGGTTTATAAAGACTCTTACCTGAATTATCAATAATCGCTTTTGATGCATTTAGACACTGCGAGTAGTAACCATTTGCATCAGCCGATGACATACCAACCATATTAGCAGTAACTGCCTCGCCAATTAATGGAGCATTATTCCAGTATTTGGCTAAGGAAGCTGCATGAAGCGCTGCTCTTGATTTTAATGCATAAGCAGCCCATTTTGTTGCTCTGTAACCATCTGCGTCCTCGGGCAGATACATTATTGCTGAATCACACTCAGCTAATACAAAATCCCATGTCTCTTTTTCAGTGCTGCGTGCTACATACAACTGAGAATTATCTCCACCGATTTCCTGTACATTTTTAATTATCGGAACACCACCGTATCTGCTAACTAATGCATAATACATGTACCCACGAATCCAGTGAGCTTCGCTCCAAAGTCTGTTATAAGCAGCATCAGTCAATACATCTCCCTTAAGGTCTTTTAAATTCGCGAAAAAACCATTCACATACCTTATAGCTTCGTAATCCCAATAACCATCTGTAACACGTCCGATGTGTCCTCCGGCATTAGATTGTATCACCATCTCATCAGTATGACTTCCAAGATTCCATCCTCCATCGGAATTATTACCTGTACCTGTTATATTAAACGGACCTTCAGGCACATAGTTAAAATCTTCAATTGGAATTCTGTTATACAACGTTGCCAAAACCATTTGCAGACCGGTCTCATCAGCAAATAACTGAGTTGCAGTCACTCTATCGTTAGGTTCAAGATCTAATACATCCTGACAAGCTGACAAAATCAAAGTGATAACAGCAATAGATATTATTAATATTCTTTTTTTCATCTCTTTATCTTTTAAAAGTTAACACTAAGAATAAAGCTAAACTCCCTCATAATTGGATAGGTCAAACCCGCGTTCCATGCTCCTGCTTCAACTTCAGGGTCAAACTTTTTCAATTCTTCGTTACTGAAAGTGTATAAGTTGACAATATTCAAAGCAAGTCGTAAATTTTGAAGATAAGCTTTCTTAGCAATGTTTACCGGCACATTATAGCCAATCTCTAAATTCTTTATTCTTAAATAATTACATGGGATATTATATAAATCGGTACTTGATCCCTGGGTAGTTCTAGACCAGCTATCTTGTAGAGGTGCGTATTTACCGGGTATCCAAGCAGTAGCAGGATCGAACGGATTGGCATTAGGATCTTCCGTATGCCATCTGTCTTCCCAAAATGTCCACATAGCAGGATATCTTGTATACCCCCAGGTATCTCCTGCACTTATTGGATAGGTAAATAATGATGCTCCCTGCATTAGCATATTAAAATCAAAATTCTTCCATGCTGCAAACACGGTCATACCATACTGCAATGGAGGGTTGGAGTTATTTTCCCATCTATTTGGTAACCGGTCGTTGCCACTAATTATACCATCTCCATTTAAGTCAACTACGACCTGTGTTCCTGGCAAACCATAAGAATTTCCACTTGTTCTTCCAAATAATGGTGCTGTCTCAAAATCAGTGAGAGAATTGTATATACCATCGCTCTCGTATCCCCAAGATCTACCCTGAATACGGCCATCTCCATTATTACCGTCTTTCCAAATATCCCATGTAGATTGATATGGCGATCTTTCTTCAATTAGTCTGTAGCGGCGGGCGTAAGTTACGTTCGCACTAAAACCATAAGTAAATTCACCGGCTATATTTCTATGCGAAATCTCCAACTCAAAACCTTTGTACTTATCACTTTCAAGGTTTTCCTGAGGGAATGATGCTCCGAATGTATTTGGAACAGCAGATGCCCTGGTTGCTAATAATCCTTCCCTGGTTTTTTGGAAAATATCGGCTACTAGACCCCATTTTCCATCAAGAATAGCGATATCAACACCAATATCAGCCGTTTCGGTTTTAATCCACGTCAGGTTATTATTTATCACTCCGGGAGGCTCCATTCCAAGGGTCAGTTGATTAGGACTTAAAACAGCTCCCCCATCTATGCCGGTTAATGAATAACCTGCAACATACTGGTAAGGATTTCCGGCATCTGCCCCCATTTTACCAAACGATCCTCTGACTTTCAAATTAGAAATAACAGGAAGGTTATCTTTGATAAAAGACTCCTCACTTACCCGCCATCCAATTGAAGCTGATGGGAAAAATGCCCATCTTTTTTCAGGTGCATAACGGTATGATCCATCTTCTCTGAAAGCAAATTCAAACAAATATTTACCTTCATAGTCATAGTTAACCCTTCCTATGTACGATACATATGCTTCTTCATCAAAACCACCTCTTGTAGTTTGGTTGGTTGTACTGGCCTGATCGAGTATATCATGTGTAAAAATCTCATCATATTGTCTTTTACCACCTACATCTTTCACACTAAGTTGTCGAACTTCACTAACAAATAATGCATTGATATTATGCGACTGTGCAATTGATTTTTTGTATGAAATCTTGGCTTGTACGTCCATACGGTTAAAATGCGTCATCCGTTCCTCGATAGTGGCCTGAGTCGTATTTTTAAGTTCATCGGTAATGTAATCATATAAACCGAAAGATCCTCTAAAAACTGTACGTTGAGTAAGATTTCCATCATATGCTCCTAATACCGATAGCGATAAGCCTTCAACAAAAGGAAGATCATAAACTAATTCTCCTGAAAACTGGTACTGGAAGTTGTCATTTCTGACATATCCATCCGCATCTGGATCCATTTTGGCAATTACATTGACACCTTCTGCAGGAACAGAAGAATAATGAGTTGGATCGGCCAATGTATATGGACCAATTCCCCTATCGGAAACAAACATTTGTTTCCATATCCAGAAAAAACTCTGTGGAGGATTCATCCGCTTATCATATTTTCCAGAAACTTTGACTTTTGCGGTCAACCCTTCAGCCAGTTTAACATCAAACGCAGTACGTATATTGTATTTTTTATAATTGTTTGTTTCATTTAACCTTAAAAGACCCTTATCTTCCATAAAACTGAAACTTGTATAATGCGTAATAGCATCATTACCACCGGTAATAGACAAATTGTGGTTCCAATTACCTATTCCGTTTCGAATTGTATTATTATACCAGTCGTAGTCCTGGTAACCTGGTTCCGTGCCAAGTCTCCATTTTTCAAGTTCTTCAGTAGAATAGCGTTCTGAACGACGATAATTTGTTCTCATCTCGTTTTTGTACAACCTGTAGTGATATGCATCAACGGTATTAATATTACCGGCATTTGTAGGTTGCTTCCAGGTCCAAATGGTATTATAATTGATTTGGGTTTTACCTTTAGTACCGGATTTTGTGGTCACAATTATTACTCCGTTATCTGCATTCATACCATAAATGGCAGCTGAAGCATCTTTCAAAACCGAGATACTTGCAACATCTTGAGGATTGATTCGTTCAAAATCCGACATTCCATCACGAATAACACCATCAATAACCAACAGCGGTGTACCAAAGCCCCTAATACTTATTTTACTGTTAAAAACACCAGGCTCACCAGATACTTTACGAATCATTAATCCAGGAATCTTACCCTGCACCATTGTTGCCAAACTATTGGTTTTGGTTGTTAGAATTTCTTCTGTCTGAATAGACGAAATGGCCCCGGTTAAGGACTGCTTTGGAACGCTTCCATAACCAACTACAACAACTTCCTCAAGCCTTAATCCATCAATAGCAAGTACAACATCAATAACTGCTCTACCTTGAACAGGAATCTCCTGAGTGACAAATCCGATAAATGAGAATATCAGAGTAGCATTTTGGTCAACTGAAGTTAATGTGTATTTTCCGTCCATATCGGTAACTGCACCAGTAGTAGTTCCCGATATCACAACATTTACTCCAGGCATGGTTATACCAGATTCAGCATCTGTAACAAAACCTGTTACTACACCTTGTTGCGAATCATTATCAAACGCAGCATTTATAGCCGAACTGGCTGTAAGAGTACTGGCATTTATAATGATTAGTGCAACAACGAAAAGTAAAATTTTAAAGAATGAGTAAGTTTTTTTAATGAGAGGTGAAAATCAGTGATTGAAATCTTAGTTTTTTTTGATATTTTGTTTTGGTTTTTAG
>JABMQB010000582.1 GCA_013203525.1 Mariniphaga sp. | reverse complement strand
TATCCTTTTCAGCCCAATGGAAATCAATATTTAGTTTCTTTGCACCGATTTCAACTGCTTCTTTAAATTCAACCCCTTCGTGTTCTTTTATAAAATGAATGGCATCTCCACCTTTCCCACAACCGAAACATTTAAACATTGCCCGTGCAGGGGTAACGGTAAATGAAGGGGTTTTCTCATTGTGGAAAGGGCAGCGCCCTTTGAATAAATACCCTTTATTTTCTAATTCTACAAAATGAGAAATAACTTCCGCTATTTCATCATTGATCCTTTCTATTACATGTTGGCTATCCACTTGGTTTTTCAGTTTCTTTGATTAGTAAAAATTTAACAGAATGAGAATGTTTAAATTCCGGGAAGCTACTTTCAAGGGCATTTTTTAATTGAATTGCATTACGTCCATAACTGTGCAAACAAAAGCTATCCGGTACATTAGCCCACAACATTGTAAAAGTGTGGGTGCATATCCCATAAGTAATTACGCATGTGGATGGATGGCGGCATTGGATGGTTTCACCAATGGTTACAGGGGTATTCCCCGGCTGTGCTACCGGGAAATAGCTGGAAACTGGTTTCCCTTGGTTGATTAGGGCCACAGGGCAAAATCAATTAGGTTGAATATCTTCATTATTTAGGTTTAAAGTAAAAACCCCGCCCATTGACGGGGTTCCAAGTTCCAATAGGGAAATGCATTTAGCCGATTAGTGAATTATTAATTGAATACATTCCCACAAAACTATTATGCCCGTTTCAAGGCAGAAGTTTGTCGTTACTTTCTAACGCCGGACTGAAAATACCTGGTAGTTTCTTTCCGGAAGTATCACCGTAAAGGCGGATTTTATAAACAACTTGATATTATTTTGCAAAATCATTTTTTAAATCGTCATCAAGAAAAACCTGAAATGTAGTAGTGATAAATATTTTACTGCCTTCACCCAGGCAACAAGGGCATAAAATGATATCAGGTTCTTCCCTGATATTATATGATTTAATCCTTCCGCTTCCCTGGCATTTAATACATAAATCAATTTTCCGGGATTTATTAAATGAATTGTCTTTTTGTGCCTGGTTAAGCATTAAAAGAAGCCTGTTTGCATTATCAGAATGTTCTGGTGAAGGAGGCATCAGCCCTAATCCATATTTAAGGGTAATTAATAAATTTTTATCAATGTGGATTGCATATTGGTCAAAGTCCGTTTTTTCAGCAAAGTTTTTCATCATTATTAGTTGCTTATTTGCCAAATAAAAATCTACGGAACTCTGTCCTTTTACAATATGCCATATTCCCACTCCCTTTTCTGGCTCCCGCAAACCATTCAATATCTTCAGAAATCCTTGCATTACCAGCCAGTTTTCTGCCATATAACTTTTTCATTTCACTTAAGGTGATTATCTCCGGCTCAATCCCTGCACTGATAAGAGTTTCCCCAACTGCTATAATTGCAGCATCCCTGGCAATTTTTATCAGGTCGCTATTTGGCATAGTTTCCCGGTTTTTGCATTTATCCCATACTCCTCAAATATTTTCTCAATTTGCCGCCATTCAAAGTCTGTAATCAACTCTTTTCCATTTTTCTTATTATAAAATGTCTGGAGATTTTGAACCATAAACACATCGGTCGTGAGTTTATCCTTAACTTTATTTCTCAGCCTTTGTGGCAACATTTTATATGCACCATTAAAATTATTTCCCATAAAATCTTTATTAATCTTTGATAAGTTTAAAAATACTTTATATTTGCATCCATAAAGAGTGACAAACATAAAAGAAAATTAAAAGAAATACTAAGTTCTTCAAATAAAAATAAATAATAAATTTTAAAGAAAAAGCATATGCCTGATTCAGAGAAACTTCAAGATATACTAGATGAAACCAGAATGAATGCAAGGGAATTTGCGAAAGAAATCGGGTTGGATAGCCCGCAATCATTGTATAATATATTAAATGGGAAACATAATATTTCTAATAAACTGGCTCGTAAGATCGCGGAAAGGTTCCCCCATGTTGCTGATTATGAAAGCATAATATATGGGGAGAATGTCCAGATAAAAAACAAAGGAATAAATATACAATCAGAGAATAGTGAAATAAATGTAAAGCATGTAAAGGAGGAAAAGCAAAAATCGGAGTTAGAAATACTCAAAAAGGAAATTGCATATTTAAAAACCATGAACAAAAATTTCAAAAAAGAAATTGACGAATACCGTCAACGAGAGAAAACATTTTTAATGTTATTAAATGAAACAAAAAAACCCAAAATCAATTAACATTCAAATTCAAAACTGCGGAAAAGTAAACTTAGATAATATCAATAACATAAATAAAAAGGGCGTAAACGAAAAGGAAAAATTACTCACATTATCAATACAACAAATTAACGATGGCCTGTTAGCAATCGTATTTGACACAAATAATACTAAAAGGAATAAAGAAGCTGCCAGCATTGCAGAAAACCTCCTGGGTGGGAAATTGGTTAATTCAACAATGTGGGTCACTATTCCGGACTGTATGCTCTTGCCCAGTATTGTACCACTAATGCATTTGTACAGATATATTCAAAGTTGGAAATCATGCAAATCATATTTTCGCAAAAAACAAATCAACTTATACCAGTTCATCAATGCACTAATCCATGTAAAAGATTGCAGTGAAAATTATATTGCCCGTAATCACACAAAATATTGTTGGAGGAGCTTAAACAAGAATGGATGGGGCTGTAAATACATAAATTCAATCAGGAAACACCTTGACAAATGCAGCGAGTATAAGAGCAATACCCTTTACTGGTACAATTATGGTTATTTCAACGTCCTTGGGGAATGGATCATTGATAAGAATTTAATCCGTGAAGTGATTTTCAGCGAAATCCGGGATAATGGGCTTGACCTTTGCCCGTTCCTATACATGAAGGAAATAACTGAAAAAATCAATGGGTTGCCGGACAGCATCGAAATCGATAATGTCAATTTTAAGAAACACTATAAAAATGATTTTATAGGCTCAAAAATAGGGCCCGTACCTGACAATATAAGGCACATCCCTGAATTATCAATAAAGGATCAGCAGGAATGGGAGAAGCAACAAAAAATAAAAGAACTGGAATACGAAATAGGCATGGGCCAACTCATAGG
>JABMQB010000581.1 GCA_013203525.1 Mariniphaga sp. | reverse complement strand
GTTTCCGGATTAAAAGGATTAGTTGGAGAACCGCAACATATTATTATTAATGGAGTAAATATTACTCTTACTTATGGATCAAAAAATATTGAACTTCCTTTTTCTATAAAATTAAACGATTTCCAACTTGAACGTTACCCGGGCTCTAATAGTCCTTCATCATATGCCAGTGAAGTTGTATTAATTGACAATAATGATGGTATTGAAAAACCTTTTCGGATTTTTATGAATAACATCCTTAAATATAAAGGATACCGGTTTTTCCAATCTTCGTACGATACCGATGAAAAAGGCACTATTCTTTCAGTAAATAGCGACAGTTTGGGAACCTTTGTAACATATTTTGGGTATTTGATAATGGCTATAGGAATGATCCTTACTTTATTCAATCGAAACAGCCGGTTTAAAAAACTTATAAAAGCTTCAGCAAAAATTCATTCTGAAAAGAAAAAACTATTAATGGTTTTACTGGTTGGTTTAGCCTGTACATTTGCGACAGCGCAACCGGTAAACCAAATACGTTTAGATGAAGAACATGTGAATGAATTTAGCCAGTTGTTAATACAGAATAACCGGGGAAGGATTGAACCGGTTAGTAGTCTTGCTTCCGATATTTTAAGAAAAGTTGCAAAGAAGAGTAGTTTGGATGGTATACCAGCCTCTGAAATATTTTTAGAAATGCATATTAATCCTGAAAAATGGAAAAGTATTCCGTTAATAAAAGTTGGCAATCCTGAATTAAGAAGGAGGATTGGAGCAAACCAAAAACTTGTTCCTTTTAATCTTATTGTTGGTACAACTCAAATGGGTGGCTACAAACTAAGAGAGCTTGTACAGACGGCTTATTCAAAGAGTCCAACAGAACGAAACAAATTCGATAAAGAGGTAATTAATGTTGATGAACGGGTAAATATTCTGATGAATGTTTTTTCCGGGAATTTCTTAACAATATTTCCGGTACCCGACCATTCTAACGATAAATGGGTTTCATTTTCAGATATTTCATTGCTGGGAGCCGAAAATGCTGAATGGGCACGGATTGCCCATAACCAATATTTTTCATCGGTTCAGGAATCAATGCGTAACGGAGTATGGAGGAATCCAAATGGTTACCTGAAAATTCTGAAAGAGAATCAAAGCAAGTTTGCTTCTAACATAGTTCCTTCAAATTCAAAAATAAAACTTGAAGTATTTTATAATAATTTTAATATTTTCGGCAAGCTGGCTATATTTTACCTTCTAGTAGGTTTTGCCTTATTGATCTTACAGTTTATCACCATATTCAATCCAACTATTAAAATAGGCAGATTAAAAACTGTGGGGATTGCATTAGCTATTGTACTATTTGCGGGGCATTCCGCTGGATTAGCTATAAGATGGTACATAGCAGGCCATGCCCCGTGGAGTAATGGTTACGAATCGATGATTTTTATAGGATGGGCAACTGCCCTGGCCGGGCTTGTTTTTATTAAACGATCGCAAATAACCCTTGCCCTTACTTTGGTATTGGCTGCTTTAACTTTGTTAGTTGCAGGAATGAGTTGGATGAGCCCTGAAATAACAAACTTAGTACCTGTTTTAAAATCGTATTGGTTAATAGTACATGTTTCGATTATAACCGCCAGTTATGGATTTTTGGGAATTAGTGTTTTACTGGGAATGTTAAACCTAATTTTAATGATCACGCGTAACAAAAAGAACGTACAAAGAATAAATCTTACAATACGAGAATTATCTTACATTATTCAGATGGCCCTAATCATAGGTTTATTTATGCTTACACTTGGGTCATTTCTTGGTGGAGTTTGGGCTAATGAATCATGGGGGCGATACTGGGGTTGGGATCCAAAAGAAACCTGGTCTTTGGTTACCATTTTGGTTTATTCATTTATTGTTCATATGCATAAAATTAAAGGATTCAGGGGAAGCTTTGCATTAAGCACTGCAGCTGTAGTTGGATTTTCATCGGTTTTAATGACTTATTTTGGTGTTAATTATTATCTGTCTGGGTTACATTCATATGCCCAGGGTGAGCCCGCTCCTATTCCATCAGGAGTATATTTCGCAATATTATTAGTCGCTGCACTAATTCTATCGGCATACTTTGCTGAAAAAATTTGGAAAACAAAAACTAAAACCGCGAAAGAAATTGATTTGGATATTGAAAGCCCGGAATAATCCTTTCTAAACTTCAAGCTGATTTTGTTACTGGTAGTATTGTAATTAAACAAGTAAAATAACTGTGAAATATTTTTCCTTATTTTGCAGGGTAATTGAAATTGGAATCACAAATGCATAACTATATCGATTTATTAAAGGAATTAATCCGCACTCCTTCGTTTAGCAAAGAAGAGAATAAGGCTGCCGAGTTAATTCGCCTTTATCTTGCTGGTAAACGTATTAATTTCAATATCAAAAAATACAATACCTGGGCTTTTAATAAACATTTCAAAAACGGATTGCCGGTTATACTCCTCAATTCGCATATCGATACAGTTCAACCTGCGAAAGGATGGACAGTTGATCCATTTGATCCTATTGAAGAAGGTGATAAAATTACCGGGTTGGGTAGCAATGATGCAGGTGGTCCCTTAATGGCACTTCTTGCTACCTTTGTTCATTTTTACGATCGTGATGACTTACCTTTTAACCTGATTTTTGCTGCTACAGCTGAAGAAGAAAACTCGGGAACCAATGGTGCTGAAAGTATATTAGTCGAACTTCCAAAAATCGATTTTGCTATTATTGGTGAACCTTCAAATATGGAAGTTGCTATTGCCGAAAGAGGATTGCTTGTACTCGATTGTTATGCAAAAGGAAAATCTGGTCATGCAGCTCGTAATGAAGGTGAAAATGCTATTTACAAAGCAATGGAAGACATAAAGAAAATTCAGGAATTTAAGTTTGAAAAAGAATCGGATGTACTCGGCTCAGTAAAAATTTCAGTTACCCAGATTGAAGCAGGAACCCAACACAATGTGGTTCCCGATGTTTGTCATTTTATTGCCGATGTAAGAACCAATGAACATTATTCAAATGAAAAAGCCTGTGAAATTATTAGCAATTTACTTGCATCTGAAGTTGTTCCCCGTTCAACAAGATTGAATTCTTCAGGTATCTCAGAAAATCACCCATATGCACAAAAAGCATCGTCTATGGGAATAAAATTATACGGCTCACCTACCACATCCGACCAGGCCGTACTTTCCTTCCCCTCTGTTAAAATTGGTCCTGGTCAATCGGCACGGTCACATAGTGCCGATGAATATATACTGAAAAGTGAAATTCTGGCCGGAATTGATTTACACATCAAACTACTGGAAGGATTACAATTATAATCAAAGTGGAAAAACAGCCCAATAATCCATTACATGGAAAAACCCTTGAAATGATTTTAAACGAATTGGTAGATTATTATGGGTGGGAACATTTGGGGCATAAAATAAATATCCGCTGTTTTAATTTCGACCCGAGTATTAAATCAAGCCTGAAATTCCTTCGGAAAACGCCCTGGGCGCGAGAACAGGTTGAAGAGCTCTATGTTGAGCTTTCTAATTTCAAAAATTAACTTCTTTTAAAAAGAAGCAACGTACTCCCCGAAAAAACAAACAATACAAAAAACAGGAAATAAGGGAACCAGTAAAAATCTAACGGTTTTCTGAAAAGAAACAAAATTCCAAGTCCTGAAATACTTAATATTAATGTAATAAGTGAAGATTTCAAAACATCTTTCCATTGTTTTTCATCGTACCGATCGACCATCTTTTTTTTAAATTTTAATGAACTTCTTAGAAACATTTCTTTTAGTTTGTTGTTTTACTGATATTGATTAAAAAAACCATAAAATGATACTAGGTTTATTAAAAGAACATAGTGAAGAGACCCGTGTTGCTTTACTTCCTGAAAACGTTAAATCACTCACCGAATTAAAAGTAAAAGTTCTTGTTGAGGAAAACTCTGGGGAGAAGGCATTTACTTCAAACCAATTATATACTGAAGCCGGAGCAGAAATTACTTCACGCAAAACAATTTTCAATAAAGCAGAAGTTCTTCTTCAAATACAGCCTCCTGAGGAAAGCGATATTAAAAAAATAAAAGAAAGCCAGGTTTGGATCAGTGCTTTTAATCCCTTGTGGGATACGTCGCTGGTAAAAGAATTTCTTGAAAAAGGAATTACAACATTCAGCCTTGATTCAATCCCAAGGACATCCCAAGCCCAGGCAATGGATATACTTTCATCGATGGCAACGGTTGCCGGGAATAAGGCTGTATTGGAAGCAGCCTTAAGATTACCAACTTTTTTTCCAATGTTTATGACTGCAGCGGGCACTATTCGTCCGGCTAATGTTTTAATTCTGGGAGCTGGTGTAGCTGGACTTCAGGCAATTGCAACTGCTAAACGGCTGGGAGCACAAGTCGAAGCTTTTGATGTAAGGGCTGCTGCTGGAGAAGAGGTACGAAGCCTGGGCGCAAAGTTTGTTGAGGTTGAGGGCGCATCAGAAGATAAAGCTGCCGGTGGATATGCAGTTGAACAAACCGAAGATTTTAAGAAAAAACAACAACAGGCAATCGATGATCATGCTGCCAAATCAAATGTAGTGATTTGCACTGCACAAATTCCAGGACGAAAAGCTCCTTTACTTCTTTCAAAAGAGGCAGTTGAAAGAATGAAACCTGGAAGTGTAATTATCGACCTTGCATCCTCAACAGGTGGAAATTGTGAATTATCAGAAGATAACGAAACAGTAAAACACAAAGGAATAACTATTATCGGGCAATCGAATTATGCAGCTCAAATGCCTTTAGATGCAAGCCGGATGTTTGGGAAAAATGTCCTCAACTTTTTAAAACTTATTATTGGCGAAGAAGGTGTCTTAAACCTCAATTTCGAAGATGATATTGTAAAGGGGACATGCATCACTCATCAAAAAGAGATTTATAACCAACGTGTTAAATCAGTCATTGAAAAAATATAAAAAAACCAGATATGGAACAGGTATTACAATTTTTCTTTACATATAAAGAAGCCATTTTTATAATCGCTTTATCCATATTCGTGGGTATCGAAGTGATTTCCAATGTGCCGGCAGTATTGCACACCCCCCTTATGTCGGGAGCCAATGCAATTAGCGGCGTAATTATTATTGGAGGCATAATCCTTGTTGGCCATGCCGACCTTTCAAAATTTTCAGTTTCATTGGTATTAGGGATTTTCGCCCTGATATTCGGAACTCTGAATGTAGTTGGTGGATTTGCCGTTACCGACAGAATGCTTGAAATGTTTAAAAAGAAAAAAAAGTAACAGGCTATGGATAAAGTATTAGGAACACTAAACGGAATGGATTTCACCATTGGCGACACGCTACTTGAACTAAGTTATCTGATTGCTGCGTTGTTATTTGTATTTGGATTAAAGCTTCTTTCTCATCCCGAAACTGCCCGTCGTGGTAACCTTTGGGCTGCAGGAGGTATGGGGCTGGCAATGATCACTACCCTGCTTTTGCATAAAAACGCAGCCGGACAAGGAATAGCTCTGACCAATGTTTGGATTATTATGGCAGCAATTGGTGTAGGTGCCGCAATAGGCTGGATTATTGCAAGAAAAATAAAAATGACTGCCATGCCTCAACTCGTATCATTTTATAATGCAACCGGAGGTGCTGCCTCAGCATTGGTTGCATTACTTGAATACCCAAATGCTTTGGCCGGCGATGTTGGCTCTATTTTAGTTACCGTACTCGGATTAATAATTGGTGCAGTAGCTTTTAGCGGAAGTATGATTGCATATGGAAAACTGGATGGTAAAATTGGCGATGTTATGAAACCCTTTAGAACATACATCAACCTGGTTCTGTTAATTTCAACACTCGGATTAGGAGTTTTTATTATTGCTTCACCAAATCCTCCCACAGAAATGGTTTGGGCAATATATGCTTTACTGGCAATATCACTTATTTATGGGGTAATGTTCGTTTTACCAATTGGAGGCGCCGACATGCCCGTTGTTATTTCACTACTCAATTCGTTTACAGGTATTGCTGCTGCAATGGCCGGATTTATTTACAACAACCAGGCAATGATTTTAGGTGGTATTTTAGTTGGTGCAGCTGGAATGATACTTACACTTTTGATGTGTAAAGCAATGAACCGTTCACTAATTAATGTTATTATTGGTGCATTTGGTGGTGGCGGTGCCGCCATCGACAGAGAGCAGGGAAACATAAAAGAAATTCAATTGAGTGATGCTGCTGTTTTGTTAAGCTACTCACAAAAAATTGTTGTTATCCCAGGTTATGGTTTAGCTGCAGCACAAGCTCAACATATGGTTCACGAATTGGATACAATACTCGAAGGCAAGGGAATTGATGTACGTTATGCAATTCATCCGGTAGCTGGTCGTATGCCGGGGCATATGAATGTTTTATTAGCCGAAGCTGATGTTCCCTACGAACAGTTGGTTGAAATGGATGAAATTAATCCGGACGTGCAAAATGTAGATGTGGCTATTGTAATCGGTGCTAACGATGTTGTTAATCCGGCAGCATACGACGATCCTTCCAGCCCAATTTTTGGAATGCCGATTATTGATGCCCACCTGGCAAAAAATATTATTATTATGAAACGCGGAATGGGAAAAGGATATGCCGGAATTGAGAACTTCCTGTTTTTTAACAATAAAACCCGGATGCTTTTTGGCGATGCTAAAAGCTCGATTCAGAAATTGGTGAGTGAGATAAAGAGTATGTAAAAACAGTTGTAAGATATTAGTCGTAAGTAAAGAACCGTTCATTACAATCCGCTATAAAATTGATGTGCTTTTCAAAAGTGACTACATGCGTCTAAATCGACTTCTATAGGCCACATTTCATATTCATATCTGGGACAACCTGTTACGGTCTTAGTTGATTTTACTTTTTTTATTAAATCTTTAATTTCATTATTATCGTGAACCTTGTTTTTGACCTCAGGTGAGGGATATATAATAATAGCTAACCATGCATCAAGAGGAAGAAAGTAATCTGGTTTCTTACCTCTTATATTATTGTAAAAATTAACTAGTTCTTGGTTTTTTGTTTCTTTAGGATCAATAAATCTTGATAAGCGATTGGGGGATCTGCTATGAATTTTTTTCTTAATATTTTCAGAAAAAATGATTCTCCATTCCGATTCAGAGAATAAATCGTATGTTAATGGTCGATTAGAACACATGTGTTTAAAAAAAGAAAACAATTCAGGGTCAGAACTACAAATAGAAGAGTAAGGAGGGAAAAAAAGATTTTCCGTATTAAACTGTAAATAATGCATGGGTCCACCTAATCGATCAAATAGATAAAATCTTTTTAGTCCTATTCCTAATCTTCCAAATTTTTGAGCATGTTTTCTGGTATCAGACAATTTCAATTCAGTAAAACAAGTTCTTGCTATCAAAGGCTTGTCAAACTTACAATCATTAACCTCAAGTTTTTCCGAAACATCGCTTGTAATCATCCAAAATCCAAACTTTAAAATATTTTTCAAACGGATGATGTAAGCATCCACAATGGCTTCAGACATTCTGGTTGAAGCATTTTCTGCATTCCAATCCTTGTCCAAATCATTATCAATATCGCATCCTGTCCAATGTATTAAAAAATCTGAATGTATAGTTTCTGTAATTTGTTTTTTCATTTACCTTCCAATATCATATATTCTACTGTCAATTTCTGTATTTGAGCTAATTTACAACATATAATAAATTTAGACAAAAATAAGATTATTCCATTAGTGGTCACATCAACTAGAGTCGTCTGGCCTCTAAAAAGAAACTGGTTAGTGAAATTATAAACATGAACTTCAATTCTCTTCAATAATTTCAGAATTAGCTTAAGTAGCTACAAATCATCTATATCAATCACCGGAGGAAAATTATCTAGCCACCAAAAATCAGAAGTTTTTGTTCCTAATGGAAAAACACCAATATCGTTTTGTGTATTATTTGAATCATTGTATTTTTTATTTGGATGGCCTGCATCAATAGCCGGTGAATTGGTTTGTAACCTAAAATCTCCCGATGCCGGATCAATAAATAACGGATCAGCCTCAATTACCTTTTTACCGGTTGTTATACTCACATGATCTTTTGACCACGCTTCAAGAAAAAGAGGATATTCAATTGTATTAATATCCTGAATCAGGTTATAATCTATTACTATATTTTGTTGCTCAAATAAAGTATCATTCCATCGTTCTGAATAACCAATTTCAAAGGGCATATTTTTAGCAAAAATGTTATTTCTGATTGTTACATCCTTTAAGTTATGAGTAAACAAATAGCAGCCACCATTTAACCAGTATTGAGGATCGCCCCTAAAACCCGGTCCCCAACCGTTTTGGTAAAAAGTATTGCTATAAACTTCAACATCCTCACGTGGATTATCGGCTCCCCACCGCGAAAAGAAAATACCTGTAGCCCGATTGTTATAAATAAGATTATGGTGAATTTTCAAATTTTTAGTATTTGGCCCTTCCTCTGAAGAAACAGCAATCCCGGCTTCACATCCATGAACTACATTATCATACATTTCAATGTCTCTCAACTCCCCAAACCAACCATCGATATACAGTCCCTGACGAGCGTTGTTGTGCACATAATTATGATGAACCTTTCCAAACGATGCAGTTTCCTTAACATCAATTCCTTCTTTTCGGCAATCGTAAACATGATTCCATGCCACCTCAAAATAATGTGGTCCCGCCATACTAATTGCCTCATGTGGAGCTTCGCTGCCTCTATAAGGTTCCCAACTCATCCCCATGTCGTTGGCATTAATTACTGTATTTCCTAAAATCCTGATGTGTTCGCAATTTTGCCAGGCAGCTATACCGGGCGATAAACTATTTTTGGTTGTGCAATTAATAATATCAACATGTTCACTATCCTGTATATTAATACATGACCGATGTGAATTCCTTACTGTTATATTCTGAACTCTGATATACGCTGCATCTTCAATCTGAATTAAGCCGTTATTATTTGGGTATCCATTTCCAGGACTAATATTAAATTTCAATCCATCAAGAATAACTGAAACTCCGGGTTCACCTCTTAAAGTAATCCAGCCTTCTTTGTTGCCCTTCATATTTAAAACAACCGATTTGGTTAAATTATAAGTTCCTTCAAGAAAGGTTAATGTTTTACCTGGGCTTAGTTTACTTAATGCCAAATCAATCGATCGAAACGGTTTTTCTTTTGTTCCCGGATTTTCGTCATTTCCGTTTGGCGATACAAAATAGTCATCTATCGTGTTGGCTTCTAAAACTTCAATTGGTTTTGATTTAGCTTCATTAAAAAATGAAAAGCTTAGGCAAATCAGTAATACGATAAAGTATTTTATTCCTGTTTGAATTGAGATGAAAAAATTCTTATCCATAAATTTTAGCCAGATTAGGTAATGTTTTTTTAAAAGTATTGATTCTCTTCACATTTTGCTGGAAATTATTAAAAAATTTCCATAATAAAGATTTACATTTAAATAATTTTAAACCAACTAAAATAATAAATATGAAAACCCGATTAATTAC
>JABMQB010000580.1 GCA_013203525.1 Mariniphaga sp. | reverse complement strand
CTTCATCTTGTGGATTTTCATTAATTGTGAATTCCTGGTTTTGTACTTCCGGTGGATGATTTTCTAAAGATTGTGTATAAAACACCTGATGTGGTTCAGGATCATCCGAACTCCATAGACTCCAGTTGCCATTTTCATCCATTACACGTACATGCCAGTGGTATTTCTTGCCAGGTTCCAGAAAATCACTAATTCTTTCAAATCCACTAATATTATCGATTCCAGTATATGAATTTGGTGAATAAGCATGACTTGTAGTAGTACCTGAAATAAACCCAGTTTCATAAACTATTTTATCATTATCATCATCGCAACGGATTCTGATTTCATAACCAGCCTGATTTTCATTAATCGGAGATTCATATGGACTCCATTTAAAATCTGGTGACAAGATTTTTAGTATTTCGTTTGAATATGGACTTATTGGAATCGGAGTTTCAGGTATTGTATTTGAAACAGTCTTTTTTAATATGTATTGTTTTCTTGCTTCAAAAAGACCTTGGTCTAAAAAATTTATACTGTAAGTTTTCAAAGACAAATTTTGTTCACATCGTAAATCAGGTGTAATTGAAAAATTATGTTCCCCTTGTTTATTGAATTTTAAAGGAATCGTAAGTTTAATGTTTTTTGCACTTGAAATATCTAATAAGCTACCACCTCCACCAAGTAATAATTCAATTTCGCCGATATTCGAATAGTCCAAATCATTTATGATTTGAGTTTTGATTTGATCCGTTGCCACGATTCCATAATGAACGATAGCATCTCTGCCAACGTTGATAACCTTGCCAATTAGATATTCTCCGATTGTCGACGGTAATTCTTTTCCTAAAGAGACTACGCTAAAAAAATCTTTAATTGTCTGTTCCAAAACTGATGTTCCATCTATTTCTATTTGTACATTATCCAATATAATTTCAGCGTTTTCATAATTATAATGGATTAATAATTGGCTGTACCCTTTCCCAAAAATTAAATTTGGTTCATATTCATAATCTTCACTATGCCATAAATCACCTAAAGTGATATCAATTTCCAAATTATAAATTTCATTTGTTTTGGGTACATCGGGTAATCCTGAGAATGAAATATTGATACCACCATCGTTTAAAATTGGAATATCTCCAACACTTCTTAAATCTTCGTTGTATGGTAAATCGGTTATAAATTTGAATTCTCCTTCGGCATAAAGTGGTAGAAGTGGTTTTTCAGGAGTAGAGAATAATCCAGGAATTGCAATTTGTTTTTTTATATGAAAAATAAATTCTTCAACATTTGTATTTGGTGTAACAGTAAAGTGAAAAATATGATCTTCATTTGCTTCGATTTCATAAACACCATCTTCCGTATTTTCCCAATCCCAATTTAATCCCTGTTGTTCATCATATTTGTTAAAGACTTCTACTTTATATTTACCCTTAACCGGAGGGCAAACAGTAAGGTCTACAGTTCCTTTTTGATTTAAATGCAAATTGGTTTTTACGTCTTTAAAATATGAACCACCAAAGTTTTTATCACTAACTCCTGTGGCAATTACCATCCAATAAACATCATCAGGATTCTCCTTCCATTTTTCATAATCGTAAACTCCGCCGTTTTCTGTACCAGGGTACGATTTGAAAGGACCAAATTCGAACATAGTAGTAAAAACTGCTTCTATATTACTCTGGTGATTGACCAATATTTCTTTCTCATTTTCATAGCCCCATCCTTTGCTTAATGAAAGATTTTTATCTATCCTATAGTCATACCAAATCCCAACTAAATGTTTAATATTATTCTCATCAATATATGAATATATTGATGAGAAAACTGAATTGTTATCGAAACTTAAGTCATCATAAATATTTTCAGATATTATTTCCAACATACATGTTGCCCTGTCATAATTAAACCAAGCAGTAACTGAACCGGATTTTCCATCTGGACTTGTAAAATTAGCCGAAGCACTTTGATTATTCCATTGAGTTTTTAATTTAGTTTGACCTGTGTACTCCGTAGAAATTTCATCAATGTCTGTCCTTGCAGTTTTGGTTGCAGCTTCTTTATAAGGTGAATATAAGTCATCGTAAGTGCCATATTGATATGGGATGGGATTGGCACATTTTACTCCGTAATATAAAGATGCTGAATTAAGTATTGTGTTCAATATAAGACTAATTCCATTATACCAATTTTGAGATTCCGTTAATTCTTTTTGTGGAATTAGCTTATTTAAATCAAAAAAAGTTTGAATTCCATGTGATGTGAATTGCCTGATATTTAATTCTTCAAAATTATCTTTTATTAAACAATCAAATGTAATTCCATTTTCCCAGTTTAGATTATTAGGTTCTGGAGTAGTATAGGTAATTATTTGAACTTTATAAATGCCTGGTGGTACTCTATATTTAGTTCCAACTGGAAAGCTTATTGCCATATTACTATTACCGTTTAGTATTAATAAATATGGTTCTTTTAATTCATAAATTTTGCCAGTGGGATAGATAATCCGATATTTTATACCTACCTCAATTTCATAACTATTTGGATTTGTAATTGTGATATCTATCCCAAATTTTTCGTGAATGTAATTCGAATAAGAATTATAACCGGAATTACCATTAGGAATCCCAAATCTATCAGATAATCCTTCAAAACTAAAGGGTGACATCTCATAATATCCATTCTGTAAATTTTTTGTTCTATTAAGTATATAATCTGAAATAAAACATTCATTCAATTCACATTGTCCAGTTAGTAATATTTCAACATCTGGACAATTATCACCATTAATTCTAATTTTTGCATTTTTTACATCAGAATCAGTTGGGTTAAACTGTACTTTAATATTTTTACTTTCCCCTCCGTCTAAAAAGAAATTTCCTGTTTCTGATAGAATATTAAAATTTTCTTTATCTGAACCAGTTAGTTCAATGGATCCGCTTGCTTCAAAATCTCCTGTATTTGTTAGAATAGCATTAAGTTCGGTATTTCCATTACAATCAATATTTTCAAAATTTAAATGATCCGTATTAGTTACTAATTCGGCAGGTTTTAATATTTTAGTTAATGTATATCCGGTATTGTTCTCTTCTTTGTCACCTTCATCAATATTATCTGGTTGATCTACATAAAAGATGATATAATGATCACCAGATTGAGTATCTGAAGGAATTTTTTGTGTTTTATCATCAATTTCTCTTTCCTCTCCAGCATCAAAATCATTAAGAATTGTATACCCTAAAGGAATATCGTTTTCACTAATAATAGTATCGGTTGATAAGAAATAACTAATTCCTCTTTCTAATATTCCAAAATTGGCTTTTATTTTTCCTTGGTTTTTAACAATACAAGAGACATCTATTTTTTCACCTGCCTCAATGGTAGTGGGTCTTGCATCCGGATCGAGGACAATTAAATCTGGATAAACTTTTTCCACAGTAAAATCCCAGCCTTTTGCAAGCCAATCATGGCTGTGGGTAGATGCCCCGTGTTCATCAGTGGCTGTTACTTTCCACCTGTAATGCCCGCCATATTCCAGTGTAGGCAAGGTTATATAGGTATTTGATGTTGCTTCCAAGTCATCCAATGAAGTTGCAGTGTATTTCCCATAGCTAACAACGTAAGTCACTTCGTCCCCATTGTCTGGGTCGCCACCGCTCCATCGCAATGTTGGAGTTGGATCAATATTTTCTGCACCGTCATCTGGTTCTGGGTTGCCTGGTGTGTACGGGGCATGGTTTTCTGGCTCTGTCTTGAAATGCCCGCTGTTTGTCCACCCACTATCCCCATCTTTGTTATCCCTTGCTTTTACCTGCACGGCATACCACGTATCTTCATCCAGCCCTGTTATCTGGTAAGGTTTGTTCACTCCTGTAACTGGAGTCCAACCACCAAATGCATAACGCTTAGACCATTGGATGTCATAGCTTATGGCGTCGCCTGGGTCAGGGTCAGACGCATTTGCCCAAGTAACGTAAGCAGAATTATTAGTTATATCATAAGCATCTGGGATACCAGGCTTATTGGGGTCGTGGTTTGGTAAAGTTATATTTATATTCCATTTATGTACCTCAATGTAATTTCCACCATCTCCCCATTCATCATCCCAAATGTTACATTCAATAATTACATTTGAGTTACAATTATACGTAAATTTAGGATCCTCTATCCATAGATTTTCGTCCCTGCCATCACCATCAATAAAAGTGCCGTTTACATACCAATATCCACTATACCCATTTGGTACCCCATCAACTTCAAAAGTGTATTGACCTGCAACTATACTCAATGGATGAATTTTGATTGTACCGTTATAATTTGATATATAATCGGAGGCTTTGGTTAAGAAGGAAAACAAAATTCCAAAAATTAATAATGAATATTTCATGATTTACTCACCTTTTAGCTTTAAATTAATTAAAAACCAGCTTATTTGAATCACGATTTGTAAGTAATAAAGTGTTATTGCTATAGGGATAATTTCTTAAAATCTTCAGAAGAATTCAATCCAAGTTTATTAATTATTTTCCTCCTATGTGTATCCACAGTATGTTTACTCAAAAATAATATTTCAGCTATTTCTTTAGAAGTTTTCCCTTTACAAATCAGTCGTGCAACTTCCTTTTCCCGTTCACTAAGTTTAGAATTATCGATATGGGGAAAGTGGTTTCGTTTATGGTCGTATCGTTTAAGGCAATCACGAAGGTCATCAATGTCAACCGGTTTAATGAGGTAATCGAATGCTTCTGTTTTGATTGCTTTTATAGCATACTGGTTAAATGCGGTAACAAATACAAACGAAGGAAATACAAAATTATCTCTTACCTTCTTTACAAGGTTAAAACCTGTCATTCCGGGCATTTCCACATCAAGGAAAACCACATCGGGTTTTGTTTTAATAATCCGTTCAATGGCTTCTTCCGGTTCAAATTCTTTGGAGATGATTTTTACATGCTTAAAATGTTTGAGGATATCAGCCATACGATTTAATGCCAGTTTTTCATCGTCAACAAGTATGGCTGTAATGTTTTCCATTTTTGGTTTTTACTTCCTTATTACTTTGGGT
>JABMQB010000579.1 GCA_013203525.1 Mariniphaga sp. | reverse complement strand
AGTTTTAGTGGCTTAAAAACTAATTTTCTGTATTTTTTGAGAGACCGTTTAAAAGAGGACCCAAATTTTATTGAAGAAAATAAGGAAGATTTATCTGCCTCAATTCAAAAAACCATTATTGAGATTTTATTAGTAAAACTAAAAAGGGCTGCGCAAGAAACCGGAATCAGTGAAATTGCATTAGCCGGAGGTGTTTCAGCAAATTCAGGTTTAAGAAATACAATTGAAAAACTGGCAGAAAAGAAAAACTGGAATATATATATTCCAAAGTTTGAATTTACAATGGATAATGCTGCAATGATTGCTATTACAGGATACTATAAATATTTGAATAATGAATTTACTAATCAAAAAGTAGTTCCATTTTCAAGAACTCAAATCTGATTTTAATATGAATCTGTTTTTTGTTCAGGATTAAAAATTTTCTCGAGTTCATTTAGCATGAACCTGCTTTTTTCAATATCAAAATTTTCAATAGAATTCAGGAAATCTTCAGAAAAAATTCTAAGTTCAGGACAATTTAATTCAGAGCTTTTATCAAGTAATTCGATAGCAAATTTTTTAGTTTTCCTATGAGAGAAACGGTCTGTTAACTCGCTGAAGGAATCACTAAATTCGTTTAATATTAAGTTCAAATTTTCTTTGCTGAATTCTTTAATATTGATACCTTTTAACTCTTGCTGAACATTCTTTTTACCGTTAATTGTTTTATATTTCAAGTGCTTAGCTAACTCATTAACTACATCTTCAATTAGCACAGGTTTTCTCAAATAACCCTTAAACCCGTTACTTTTTAGTACTTTTCCAAAGGTTTCAAAAGCAGTTGCAGTATATGCAATTATAGGTATATGTGCTGTTTCAGGATTATTGTAAATTTGGTGGGCAGCTGAGTAACCATCCATCTCAGGCATTGAAATATCCATTAAAATTAAATCTGTTTTTTTGTCTCCTACGATATTGATTGCTTCCAGCCCGTTTGAAGCTTCTAAAACTTTTAAATTGTAAGAATTTAGTATTTCTACAATTATTTTTCTGTTATCTTCTGAATCATCCGTTACCAGAATCGTTGCCGCTTCAAATTCAATTTGCCCGGGATTAATTACTATCCTTTCTTGTTTAACAATACTATCGGCAATCTTTACTTTATTAAGGATAATTTTAAATTCGCTTCCTTTACTATATTCACTTTTTATAGAAATATTTCCATTCATTAAAGTTACCAGCTTTTTAGTAATGGCTAAGCCTAATCCTGTACCTTTTTTTAATGACCTGGTTATATTACGGGTTTGCTGAAATGAATCAAATATATTTTTCTGTTCATCAGGTTTAATTCCAATTCCTGTATCTTCTACAATAATAATACAGTTTACATGTCCTGTCTCAGATAGCTCAAAACCTACTTTTACTTTAATAAAACCAGTATCGGTAAACTTAATTGCATTTCCAATTAAATTGATAAATATTTGCCTGATCCTAAGTTCATCGAGGATTAGGTATTTTGGTAATTCTTCTTGAATTTGAAATGATAAATTAATCCTTTTTTCAAATGCGGTAAGTTTAAAAATGCTTATTATTTCTTCAGTTAGTTTTTTTAAATTAACAGGTTCTAAATTTAATTCCATCATCCCTGCTTCAATTTTTGAAAGATCTAAAATTTTATTGATAAGTGTCAATAATGTATTACCACTGGCAATTATTGATTTCAGATATTCTTTATTATTTGGATCAAGAACCCTGTTTGCCAGTATTTGTGAAAAACCAATAACAGAATTCATGGGAGTTCTTATTTCATGGCTCATATTAGCAAGGAATTCACTTTTCGCATTTGCAGCTTTCTCAGCTATCTGTTTTGCTTTTTCCAACTCCTGTGTCCTTTCTTTGACTAATACCTCCAAACTTTTTTTGTACTCTACCAATTCCACATGTTGCCTGAGTTTAACCACCATATTCCAGACGTAGTCTATTAGTATTGTTAATTGTTTGATATCCGTTTCGGTATAATTGGTTTTTTTATTGGCCACACCAACAACAGCAACTATTTCATTTTTGTCAAAAACAGGTATGGTTAAGAATTTTTTTAAAGTTATATGTCCGGTTGGAGTACCTTTTGTTTGTGGATGGTTTAATGAATAGTCATTTAAAACATAAGGTTTTTTTTGCCTTACAGCCTCTCCCCAACATCCGGTTTTTTCCAATTCGTATACTGTTTGAGGTTCAATTATTTTACATTCATTCATTGTTTCTTTCGACCATGAATTTAGGGTAAATTGTTTTTTGTTTTCATCATAAAAATAAATGTGCCCAATTTTACTTTCCGTAAGCTGGATCGCTTCATTTAAAGCATAATCCAAAAGATCCTGAATGTTTTCTGTTTTATATTGTGTTATCCTCAACAGGCTTTCTAACCTTCGATTACTTTTTTCAGTTATTTTTTTTGCCTTTTCTATTTCGCTAATATTATTCAAAGTTAGAAGCACATATTCTTCATCGATAACATTGATAATCGATGTTGTAACAAGAAATTCCTGCTGGATAACTTTTTTATTAATTAACATTGGCATTACTGCCTCAATATTTTCATAATTTTTTTTGTGCTTTAATGAAAGTTTGACAGTATTTGTGATTTTACAGTTTTTGCATTCGGCGCCAAAACCACATCCATTCAGGGTTGTAAGAGCATTAATGCAATTAAAAGCATTTCCTCCTTTTAAACCCAACACTTCTTTCTCAGAACGGTATGTTGCTTTTAATCCTATTTTGTTTATTAGAACAATATTCAAATCCTTATCTAAAAGGAGCATTATATTCGGTGAATTGATAAAAATGGAAGAAAGCATGTCTTTATTGTTTCTTAATCCTTCCTCCAGATGTTTTCTGGTAATTGAATATTTTATTGAGTTTAATAATTCCTTACTGGTAAAATTTCCCTTAATCATAAAGTCCTGAGCTCCATAATCAAGTGCATCATAACCTATCGCATCGGCATCTTGCTCTGTCATTACAATAATGGGTAATGCATTATTTACATCAAATAGTTTTTTTACAGTTTCCACTCCCTTGCTATCGGGAAGGTTCAGGTCGAGTATAACAACATCGTATGATCCTAGTTTTAAAACTTCAATTGCTTTATTAAGATGAGTTAAATGTGTAAGCTGAAATTTGTATCCCGGGATTTCAAGAAAATCTTCAATAAGGAAAGCATCTTCATAGTCATCCCCAATTAGCAGGATTTTGAAATTATATTTCTTATTCAGATTCATTATTTGACTTGGCCTTTTATTTTTACTTTTAATTTTTATAATCCTCGGGATATTTTACTACTGACACCGAGAAGTAATTCCGGATTTATACTGTTCTTGCTTACAATATCTTTTATCAAGAAAATATCGTCAGCACTATCTTCAATATGCAAAATTCTTTTTGATATACCTGCACTTGATATTTTTATTTTATTGCTGATTAAAAATGATTGAATACCAAAAATTACTTACTGTTTCTTTAATCCATTTTTGTTCCCTGACATTGTCAGGTTTATTAATTAATATTTTAGAAGTATTGTTATTTATTTTTAAAATTGGTTCTCCTATTTGTTTTGCAAGAATAACTGCAGGAATATTATGAGGTATATATTGGTTTATCCTTCGAATAATTTGTTTGCTGATTATGTGGGGAAGTTCAATTTCGAAAATAAATAAATCTGGAGAATCGTTAAATATTTGATATAACTTTGGTCGGAATGCAGATAGTTTTTTGCGGTTAATGTTTATCGATGAGACGTTTAGCCTTGTTGATGTTTCATCAATGATATTAAATCTCAGGTCGATATTTTCAGTCTCTTCCGATATTATATATGCATTAATTTTTAGAAATTTTTTCATTTTAATATTTTTGGGATTTTAAAATATCCTCATGTGTGTATTCAAATGT
>JABMQB010000578.1 GCA_013203525.1 Mariniphaga sp. | reverse complement strand
CTGCAAAACGGGCCAAAGAAGTTGGCATTCGTAAAACTTCAGGATCAAACCGGGGATTGCTGATTTCTCAGTTTTTATCAGAATCTGTTATAATAACATTTATCTCCATGTTGTTGGCAATGGTTCTTATAAAATTATTCCTTCCCGGATTTAACAATTTGATAGAGAAACAACTGGAGTTTAATTATTTTGATAATTTCAGAAATATCCTGTTTATGATAATTTTTGGAATTGCAATTGGAGTTTTTGCCGGTAGTTATCCAGCATTCTTTTTGGCTTCATTTAATCCGGTGAAGATATTAAAAGGTACTCATGCTACCGGAGGAACACATGCAAAATTAAGAAATGGATTAGTGATTTTTCAATTAGCTGTTTCAATGGTTTTGTTTTCAGGTACTTTTTTTATCAGTAAACAATTAGTTTTTCTTCAGAATAAAGATTTGGGTTTTAACAAAGAAAGCCTCGTAGTGGTTGAAAAAGCCGATAAACTGGGATCAGCACTTTCAACTTTTAAACAGGAATTGATTGCTCAGGCAGGCATCTCAGGTGTAACCAACAGTACCACTGTGCCCGGAAGGTTGTTTACAAGCAGTGTGTTTTCACATTATTCAGCAAGCGATCCAAGAGGGATTCTGACAATGTATAGCGATTGTGATTTTGTTAAAACTTTCCAGATTGAAATGAAAGAAGGCCGGTATTTTGAAGAAGGGAATCAGTCTAATAGCAAGGATGTTGTGCTTAATGAGTCGGCAATAAAAAAATTAAATATTGAAGATCCGATTGGGAAAAAAATTTATGATGGACCACATTCCCCTGATGCTGGTTATACAATTATTGGAGTAATGAAAGATTTTCATTGTGAATCACTTCACCAGGAAGTAAGTTCGCTGGTTGTTTTTAATGGCGAAGGAAACCACCTGACCATTCGTATAGCAACCGATAATTTGCAGGAAAACTTAAGTAAAATTGAGCAAACATGGGAAAAGTATGCCAATGGGCAGTCTTTTGATTATGTCTTTTTTGATCAGGATTTTGACCGTTTATATAAAGCTGAGGTTAGGACTAAAAAAGTAGTATCTATTTTTTCAGCTTTGGCGATTATTATTGCATGTCTTGGTCTTTTAGCCCTTGCAGCATTTACTGCCGAACAGCGTACTAAAGAAATAGGAGTACGAAAAGTAAATGGTGCCAGAATATTAGGAATAATATTTTCACTTAACCGTGATTTTATAAAATGGGTAGCAATTGCCTTTGTAATTGCCACGCCAGTTGCCTGGTATGTTATGAACCAATGGCTCGAAAACTTTGCATACATAACAGCTTTAAGTTGGTGGATTTTTGCACTGGCCGGAATGCTTGCTTTGGGGATTGCACTGTTAACAGTTAGCTGGCAAAGTTGGCGGGCAGCAACCAGGAATCCGATTGAGGCTTTGAGGTATGAATAAGAAAAAGTTGTAATAAAATGTATTTACAATTGTTAATCAAATAAAAAACCATGCTATGAAAACAAAAACTTTTATCCTGATTATTGCACTTTTTGCAATTTCTTTAAATGTAGATGCTCAATTGAAAGGTAAAAAGTTTCAGTTAGATGTGGGTGAAATGGGAACTTTTAACCTTGAATTCAAAGAGAAAACATATGAACTGTCAAATTCAGAAGGTTATGTAGTTGTAATTGGCGATTACAAAATTGAAGATAATATTGTTTTTTTTACTGATAGGGAGGGAGAAATGGCTTGTCTGGATGGGGAAATAGGAAGATACAAATTCTCAGTTGAAAATAAGGAGTTAAAATTAGAGTTGATTGAAGATAATTACCAGGGTCGGCCCACTATGGCTTCCAGAGTTTGGAAGCAAGTAAATGAGTGATGATAACGAGGAAATAGGAGATAAATATTTCAGGAGTTCTTATTTTAAAAAATAAAGACTGAATATGATTTGGTACAACTTTAAATTAACTATTCGGAGGATTATAAAAGATTCAGCATTTACAGGGATTAACATTTTTGGATTAACTATAGGTATATCATCATTTCTTGTTTTATTCCTGTATGTAGCCAACGAAAAGAGTTTTGACAAACATTTTTCAGGGTATAAAAATATTTATAGAGTTACATCAATCCCGGGAGGAACAGGAGAACCATGGGCACGAAGTTTAGGGATTATTAATCCTGCTACCGTTGATATCCCGGAAATCGAAGAAGCCACCCAGTTTTCACATTGTGCGATTGGAACAATAGGTATCGATGAAAACTCATTCCAACAAAACGATATTATGTCGGTTGATGAAAGCTTTTTAAATATGTTTGAAGTTGAATGTTTAGTGGGTGATTTAACAGAGATAAATAAACCCAATGTAGCTTTTATAACTGAAGATTTTGAAAAAAAATATTTTAAAGGAGAGAACCCAGTTGGTAAATCAATCGATGTTGAAGCATTACAATATGTGCGAGGCCTTGGGAAATATGAAATCAGGGGAATAGTTAAAAACACGCATGCCAAAACACACTTTAATTACGAAGTTCTTTTGTCTCAAAAAGGAGCATTGGATGAGCGATATTCTTTATTACCGGAAAGGAAAACACAATGGGTTTATAACTATGTCAGGTTAAAAAATGGAGTTCTTGCAACGCAGGTTTCCAATAAAATTCTTGTATATTACGATGCCAGCGAGTTAAAACAAACCCGCGGTCCCAAAGATTATAGTTTTAGTTTAACTCCTCTTGAAGATATTCATTTAAAGTCGGATTACAGGTTTGAATTGAAGGAAAGCTCAAGCAAAATTAACATCAAATTATTTATTGTTATCTCATTTGTAATATTGTTGGTTTCGCTCCTGAATTTTATTAATTTAACAATTGCCAAATTAATTAAACGGTCAAAAGAGCTTGGATTAAAAAAATCAGTTGGTGCAGGTAAAAATCAATTAACCAGCCAGATATTAGCCGAAGTATTATTGCTATGTACTTTATCAATAGTTCTTTCGCTTGTATTAGTTGAAAGTATCAAACCAATTATAAACAGGCTGTTTGAAATTGATTTCAGGATTTATTTTTCGGAGCCAATAGTTTACTTAAGCATTTTGGGAGTTTTGATAATATGCCTGGGATTAACTGCGATTTTTATTGGTTTCTTTTTACTTGGGAAAACATCAACAACAAACCTTTTATATGAGAGAAGTAATTTTTCGGGCAATCTTGTTTTAAAATCTCTGCTGGTTATACAGGTTTCCATTGTCATTATTTTGCTTTCGGGCACTTTTATGGTAAATAAACAAATGAATTTTATTGCAGATAAAAACCTTGGTTTCGATAAAGAAAATGTTGTGGTTCTTAACCTAAAAGATTTTTCAAAAGACCCTGCTGTATTTGCCAATGAATTGGAAAAACAAAGCCAGGTAATTTCAGTGGGATTTACCAACCAACATTTTGGGTACCCTACTCAAAGTTATAACCTCGAAGGTTTAGGAATCGATGGTATTGCTGAATTTGTTTTTGCCAATTACGATTACCTGAAAACTATGGATATAAAACTGATTGAGGATTGGACAAATTCTTCTGCAGATACAATTGAAGGGATGGTAATTAACAATCATTTGTATAAACGGCTTATGGAAAAACATGGGAGTATGGAGGCAATAAATGAATATTCCGATGCACAAGAACTGGAACCGGACCAAATCAGGGTTGATTTTGTAGGTGTTGCCGATGATTTTAATTATAGTTCGGCACATGAGGCTATTGGCGACTTTGCTTTTTTGTTGGGCGAATCGCCAAACAGGGCAAGGTTTATTCATGTCCGCCTTAATCCGGGAGACTTAAGGTTGGCAATGAAAACTGTTGAGGATGTTTGGGCTACCCATTATCCAGGACAGGAATTCAGTTATTTTTTCATCGATGAAAAAATTGCCCAACAGTATAAAGCTGAAACAATCCTGAGCCGCATTCTTATTACTTTTTCAATACTTGGAATTCTGATAAGCATTATCGGGATTAGTGCCCTTTCGCTTTTTATATCGCAGCAGCGTACTAAAGAAATAGGTATCCGAAAAGTGAATGGTGCCAATATTTCTGAAGTATTGGTTTTGCTAAACAGAGACTTTGTAAAATGGGTAGCTATTGCATTTATCTTAGCAGCACCTGTAGCGTATTATACCATGTTTAAATGGCTCGAAAACTTTGCATATAAAACCAGTTTAAGTTGGTGGATTTTTATTTTGGCTGGAGTGTTGACCCTGAGTTTTGCATTGTTGACAGTAAGCTGGCAAAGCTGGAGGACGGCTACGAGGAATCCGGTGGAAGCGTTGAGGTATGAATAGTTTATAAGTTCAGTCTATTTTTTAGAATAATTTACAATATGTACTAAAACTAATTTAAACGCATAAAATGATAAAAGAAAAAATAAGGCAATCGTTTAAGAATATGAGAGGTAGTAAATCATATCTCTTCATAAATATTGGAGGACTTTCAATTGCATTTTCAGTATTTATACTCATAATGCTCTTTGTAATTAATGAATTTAATTTTGACAAATTCAATACGAACGGGGAAAGAGTGTACAGGATTGAGGAAGGCGAAAACAACCAGGTGCCATTACCAGTTAGCAGAATATCAAAAGAAACTTTCCCCGAAGTTGAAAATTCTGTGGTAATAAAATCATTTAACAATCACTGGCTCAGTTACGAACAAAACTTTTTTGAAATAGAGGATTTATGTTTTGCCGAAAATTCCTTTTTCGAGATGTTCTCCATTCCTTTTATTACCGGGAACCCAAATACTGCACTCGAAGAGCCTTATACAATCGTTTTGTCAGAATCCGTTTCAAAAAGGATTTTCGGGGATAAAAATCCCATTGGG
>JABMQB010000577.1 GCA_013203525.1 Mariniphaga sp. | reverse complement strand
GAAAGAATAGTTGTTGGAAATGGTGCTGCTGAAATTATTAAAATCCTATCGGGGCATTTAGCAAAAAAGATAATTGTTCCCGTTCCTTCATTTAATGAATATGCCAATGCGGCTCCCAAAGGAAATGCGGTTGAATTTCCACTAGAATTTCCATCTTTTCAACTCGATGTAGATAAATTTGCAGCCGAAGCTATTAAAGTCAAAGCCGATATGGCGGTTGTGGTAACACCCAATAATCCAACATCGATGTTGGTGCCTAAAGCCGATTTAATACGTTTGGCACAAAAGCTGAAAAAACACAATTGTATGCTTATTATTGATGAATCGTTTCTTGATTTTGCCGACGACAAAGAGCAAATTAGCCTGGAACAGGATATAGATAAATACCCGAACATGGCTATTCTTAAAAGTATGAGTAAAGCCTATGGAATTTGCGGACTTCGGATTGGATATTTATTGTCGGTTAATTTAGAATTTGTAGCAGCGGTTCGGAACGGACTTCATATTTGGAATATTAACGGTTTTGCCGAAGAGTTTCTTCGCATATTGCCGCAGTATCAGCAGGAATTTGAAGCCAGTTGCGAAAAGGTGAAAGCGGATAGAGATACATTCTATAAAAAGCTTTGTGCCATTAACGGAATGACCGTTCTAAAACCCGATGCAAACTATATTTTTTGCCGTTTACCCGATAATGCTTTAAGTGGACCAGAGGTAACAAAACGCCTGTTTATTGAGTACAATATTTACATAAAAGATAGTGTTGGAAAAACACAACCCGATGCCGACCGGTATATTCGAATTGCCAGTCGTACTAATGAGGAAAACGATAAACTTATTGTAGCCTTGGTAGATGTAATGTATTTAAAAGAGTAAATAACATGAGCGAAAAACAGCAAAAAAGCATGCTTTCTTTTGCCAGGGATTTGCCAAATATTTGTTCTCTATTAGGGTTATTGAGTGCTGTAATAGGGATATATTTTGCAATAACAGGAAATTTTCCGGCGGCAATTATTGGCGTTTTATGGGCTGTATTATTCGATTGGTACGATGGAATTATTGCCCGAAAAATAAAAGGTAGAACAAAAGAACAAGGAGTATTTGGAGCTCAGTTCGACTCCATGATAGATATTATAAGCTTTGGTGTACTACCCGCAATTCTACTTTTAAGCTACGGAAATTTTAATGTTTGGTTTATACCCGGAGCATTTGTAGTTATTGCTACCAGTGCCATTCGCCTAAGCTATTTTAATGTTTATGGTCTTATTGACAGTAAAACATATAAGGGACTTGCTCTTGATAATAATGTACTGATTCTGGCTTTTGTTTTTTTATTCGAAAGTTTCTTCACGCATTCTACTTTTTCAATATTTCTTTATGTCATTTTAATGACTCTTTCAGCATTTAATTTATCGTCAATACCAACGCCTAAATTTGGCGGGAAATGGGTTTACGTACTGGTTATGTATGTACTAGTACTGACATCAATTTTTGGGTGGATATTGTATAATATAGATTAAATTATTGAGTGGCTTGGTGGTCTTTGCATGAAACCTAATATTTTAATACTAAGAAATTACTTTAGCTGGGAGTTCAAAAAACTGATCATTTTATCAACAGCTTCCGGATATTGATTTATTAATTCAGAACTATGTCCATTTTCCACTATATAAAGTTCAGTTGTAATTTCTTTTTTATTTAAAAATTCATAAAAATTTTTGGCTTCCTGCAAATCAACCAAACGGTCATTTTTTGCATGAATCAGTAAAGTGGGAGGGTAGCTGGAATCAATATTAGTTGTTAATCTGAATTTTTCCAGTTTATCATTATTCCGGGATGGGTCAAATCCAAAAATTTCATATAGGGCTAAATTATTTCTTCCAAGAAACCTCCATAAAGTCATTCTACGATCATAATCACCGTATGAAACAATTGAATCAGTAACAATATCATATGGGCCGGGTTGATTTAGTATGGATAAATCACCCATTTTGATATTAGCTGTTGAGAAACCTGTCGGTGATGAAATAGCAATAATTGCATTGGGTGCTTTTTCTTTCTTAAAACCTGTTGAAAGAGCCAGGTAACCTCCTGCTGAACCACCAACCACGGCTATTTTATTTGTGTCGATTTTAAATTCAGATAATCCGTTTTTTCTAATCCATGCTACAACATCGCTAACATCATTTAAAATCTCATCCAGTTTTGTCTCTGGGGCTAATCTATAATCAGCTGAAATTACAGCATAATTTGCAGCAAGAAATTTATCTTTTATAATTTTCTCCAGTCCTTCGTCTCTGTTTCCGAAAATAAAACCGCCCCCATGAAAATAAATCAAAACAGGATGGAATCCGATGTAATTTGGTAAGAAAATATTAGCTTTAATATTATGACCATCAACTGTTTTGTAAACAAATTCTTGTTTTTCGGGAAAAACAGTTTGGGAATAGGTAGAAGTACAAAACAACATTAACAGACCAAAGAGTAAAAAGCTATTTTCCCCCATTTTAATTATCTATTTACATAATTTCAAATCGTGCCAGAAGTGCTGCCCCCAGTTGTGAATATGATTTCGCTAAGATAAGCGATTATAAAAAAACCAGGTTATCTTGTATAGCACTAGCTAATACAAACTTCAGATATTTTTCAAACTTCGAATAATTTCGGCAAAACCTGGTCTTTTCCCATGCATCAACATATTTAGCCTGAAAATTTTAATAACGAGATATAGTCCACCAATTATAGAAAATAATAATACTCCGATACTTGTAATAATTTGCCATAATGGAATATCTGATATTCCTAATCTTATCATTGTTTGGATAGGAGCTGTAATCGGGAAAATTGACATAACAACCCATACCGGGCTGTTTGGGAAAATAAACAGTAATGACGAAAACCACAACGGTGCAAAACTAAAAAGTGTATAAAACATTGATAATTGCCCCCCTTCGCGTGCATTTGAACTTATTGCTCCTACACCAAGTGAAAGCACTGCGAAAAGCAAATATCCTAAAATGAAATATATAATTCCCAGTATCAGAAAATTGACCGGAATATGAATATCATTCAGAGATCCACCAAGAGAATTAGAGGCCAGATTTAATAAAAGAGGTACTGAAATTAACCATACCAATACTTGAAGCAGTCCGGCAATACCCAGTGCTAAAACTTTGCCAATAAGAAGCTGACGAATAGAAACTGAGGAAAACAAAACTTCGATAAGGCGGCTTTCTTTTTCATCTCCCAATCCGCTTATTAAAGATGTTGCCCCAAACATTAGGGATATACCCAGTAGCAGAGAGAAAACACCGGTAATAATTAGGTAACCAACATTTCCTTGCTCCAATGCTGCATTTCCGGTCTCATTTATCCGGGTAACTTCAAGATTAAGTGGCGCTACAATCAGATTTGAGATTTCGGGTTGTACCTTATCTTTTAAAATATTTTTAGTTAAAAAACTTTTAATAACAGCATATGTTGCAGGAGGAGTGGTGAGTTCTTTCTCAAAGGTGAATCTTTCGATTGTACTTGTAGAGGTATAATTTGAAGGTATAACAATATATTCCGAAACTTCTCCGATTACCATTGCCTGAACTGCTTCTTCTTTTGAATTATAAGGAATTAACTTTGTATATCCCTGAGTGGTTTGATCATTAAAAATTCCAATTTCATCAACAAAACCTATCGATCGGATTGCCACTTCCTGGGGTTCCGACAAAGTTGCAACTAAGGCAAATATCCCAATTCCCAACAAAGCCAATACTGGTACTATCAAGGTCATAATAATCCAGCTAATCCTTTTAATTGTGTTTAGAAATTCGTGTTTAAATATTAAATATGTTTTATTCATGATTCGCTGGCTTTGGTTAAAAATATTTCATGTAACGAGGGAGTTGATACTTCAAATCGTTTGATATTAATTCCATCTTTTCGAATTTGATCAAGTATATTTTGTGGCGTTATTCCTGTTTCCAGTTCTAATTCAATATATTCCTTATTATGTTTAATATTTGTGATACCATTCAAATTTTTAAGTTCTCCATCAATAACAATCCTAACCGAATTTTTGGTGAATCCAGCTTTAGTTTCGTTTACGTCGCCATAAAGAACAGCATGTCCTTTATTTATCATTAGCACATTATCGCAGAGTTCTTCTACCTGATTCATTTGATGAGTACTAAGAATTATTGTTTTTCCATCATCCCTTAATTTTCTAATTATGTTTTTAATAATTTCTGTATTTACAGGATCGAGACCGGAGAATGGTTCATCCATAATAATCAATTTCGGATCGTGAATTACTGTTACAATAAACTGGATAATCTGCCCCATACCCTTGCTCATTTCCTCGATTTTCTGCCTCTTGGTGGATAACATGCCTGTTTTTTCGAGCAACTCGTCGGCTTTTTCTTCCACCGGACGCCGGTCCATACCCTTGAGCGAGGCAAGAT
>JABMQB010000576.1 GCA_013203525.1 Mariniphaga sp. | reverse complement strand
AGAGGTTATTTTTTTGAAAGTTATCAGAAAGAAAGGTATGTAAGTTTGGGTATTTCAACCCAGTTTATACAGGATAATGAATCGATGTCGGAGTACGGAGTAGTTCGAGGGCTGCATTATCAACTTGAGCCCTTTTCACAAGCAAAATTGGTTCGTGTGGTTCGTGGAAAAGTATTTGATGTTGTAGTTGATTTACGAAAAGGCTCACCAACTTTTGGAAAATGGCTTGGATTTGAACTGAGTAGTGAAAACAAAAAGCAACTTCTCGTTCCAAGTGGGTTTGCCCATGGTTTTTCGGTGCTTAGTAAAGAAGTGGTTTTAACCTATAAATGTGATAAATTATACTCCAAAGATTATGACAGGGGAATTAGATTTAATGATTCATTTTTAAATATCGACTGGAAAATACCTGAAGATTCTATGGTCATTTCTGAAAAAGATAAAAATGCTCCTTATTTTGATGATGCTGAATTGAATTTTACCTTTGTAGAATGAATGTTTTAGTGACCGGTGCATATGGCCAGCTTGGCAGCGAAATTTCTGCGTTATCAGGTTTATATCCAGAACTTAACATTATTGGAACCGATGTCGATTCACTGGATATTACAGATAATAAATCTGTGGAGGATTTTTTTAAAAAAATCAAACCTGGTTTTGTAATCAACTGTGCTGCCTATACTGCCGTTGATAAGGCCGAAGATGAAATTGAACCAGCTACTTTAATAAATGCAACTGCACCCGGAATAATTGCCTTGGCATGCAAGAAATATAATTCAAAACTGATTCAAATTTCTACCGATTATGTTTTTAATGGAAAAGGATTTCGGCCATATAATGAAGAAGATCCTGTCGATCCGATTGGAGTATATGGAAAATCAAAATATGAAGGAGAAATAAACTGTTTAAATAATAATTCAGAAACAGTAATTATTCGAACATCTTGGCTTTATTCATCTTATGGAAAAAATTTTGTAAAAACTATACTAAAAATTGGCAAAGAAAAGGATTTATTAAAGGTTATTTTCGACCAGGTTGGATCACCTACTTATGCAAAGGATCTTGCCATTGTTCTTTTAAAGATTATAAATCAATATATAAAATCGGAAAGTAATTTTACACCCGGTATATATCATTATTCAAATGAGGGTGTTAGCAGTTGGTACGACTTTTCGGTGGCAATTCTGAAAATGGCCAATATTAGCTGCAAGATTTCTCCGGTTAAATCTGAGGAGTTTATTACATTGGCTAAAAGGCCACATTATAGTGTTCTTGATAAAACAAAAATTAAAACAACATATAATCTGGAAATTCAAAACTGGCGAGAGAGTTTATTGGATTGTATTCAAACGATAATAAAAGATTAGATATGGGTAAAAATGAATTGTTGCGGGAAGTAACTCAAAAAGCAAATGAATGGCTTTCTGAGGTTTATAATAGTGAAACCCGGAATGATGTACAGCGGATGCTTGATTCCGAAGATAAATCAGAATTAATAGATTCTTTTTACAAACAACTTGAATTTGGCACAGGTGGCCTTCGGGGAATTATGGGTGCCGGAACAAACCGAATGAATATTTATACCGCAGGTGCAGCAACTCAAGGATTAAGCAATTATTTAAAACAGAATTTTTCTGATTTACCAGAAATTAAGGTAGCGATTGGATTTGATTGCCGGAATAACAGCCACTTGTTTGCAGAAACCTGTGCCGGGATTTTTGCTGCCAATGGTATAAAGGTATATTTATTTGAAAGCCTTAGGCCAACACCCGAACTTTCTTTTGTAATTAGAGAATTCAATTGCCAGAGCGGAATTATTCTTACAGCTTCTCATAATCCTAAAGAATATAATGGCTATAAAGCATATTGGGACGATGGTTCACAAATTGTTGCACCTCATGATGTGAATATTGTGAATGAAGTAAAAACTATTACACCAGAAGATATTAAATTTGATGGTCCCAATGAATTAATAACAATTATTGGCGAAGAAGTGGATCGTATGTTTCTTGAAAAAGTTAAAACAGTTTCACTCTCGCCTGATGTAGTTCAAAAGCATAAGGACATTAAAATAGTATATACTCCAATTCATGGGACTGGTGTAAAGTTAATACCTGATGCAATAAAGGCTTTTGGTTTTACAAATATTTTTAATGTTCCTGAACAAGATGTTGTGAGTGGTGAATTTCCAACCGTAATTTCACCTAATCCGGAAGAAGTTGCAGCTATGAAAATGGCAATCGAAAAAGCAGAGCTTGTTGATGCCGATCTGGTTATGGCTTCGGACCCGGATGCCGATCGAATTGGAGTTGCAGTTAAAAATGATAAAGGGAATTACATTATAATTAATGGTAACCAAACTGCTTTACTTTTTATCTATTATATCATCACCAAAATGAAAGAAAGCAGGATGATGAAAGGCAACGAATTTATTGTAAAAACAATTGTTTCTACTGAATTGATAGCTGAAATTGCCCGAAAGAATGATGTTGAATATTTTGATGTATATACAGGATTCAATTTTATTGCTGAAGTAATTCGTGAAAATGAAGGAATAAAAAAATATATTGGTGGAGGAGAGGAAAGTTTTGGATTTATGCCTGCCGATTTTGTTCGTGATAAAGATGCAGTTTCTTCATGTGCCCTTATGGCTGAAATAACTGCCTGGGCAATCGATCAGGGAAAAACATTGTATGAACTTTTACAGGATATTTATCTTGAGTATGGGTATTCAAAAGAAAAAATGAAATATGTTGTAAGAGAAGGGAAATCGGGAGCCGATGAGATTCTGCAAATTATGGCAAATTTACGTTCAAATCCTCCTTCAGAAATAGGAGGTTCATTATTGGAAGTAGTTAAAGATTATTCAACATTAAAAGAAAAAAATCTTTTAACTGGAAGCGAAATTGAAATAAATCAAAAGACTAATTCAAATGTATTACAATTTTTCATGCAGGATGGCACAAAAATTTCTGTCAGGCCATCGGGAACCGAACCAAAAATCAAATTCTATTTTGAAGTAAAGGGAGAATTAATATCCAGGGTGCAATTTGATGAGGCTGAACAAAAAGCTGAAAAGAAAATTGATGCCATTATGGATGAACTGGGATTGTAATAAAAAATCAAATAATTATAATTAATCAAAAACTTAAACCATATTATTATGAAAAGGAATTTACTATTTATACTTTTTTTTGTTTTTAGTTTTACATTGATAGCACAGGAAGTTCCTGAACTTATGGAAATGAAACCTGAAATGACCGAACTTTGGGAACCGGAAGTTCCGGTTGTAACACCAGGTGCAAAATATGGCAATGCTCCTTCAGATGCAATCATACTTTTTGATGGTACTAACCTTGCCGAAGAATGGGAGGGTGACAGAGATTCAATCCCTCATTGGGTAGTTGAAGACAGTATCGTAACAGCTACCAGAGGGGGAGGAATTAGAACTAAGCGTCAGTTTGGCGATTGCCAGCTCCATATTGAGTGGCGCTCACCAGCCGAAGTAAAAGGTACAAGCCAGGGAAGAGGAAATAGTGGTGTTTTCTTTCATGAAAAATATGAAGTTCAGGTACTCGATAATTATGAAAACAGGACTTACCGAAATGGTCAGGCCGGAAGTTTATACAAACAATATGCACCTTTGGTAAATGTTTGTAAAGAGCCGGGAGAATGGCAAACCTATGACATAATATTTAATGCACCAATTTTTAAAGACGAGAATACATTTTTGGTTCCGCCACGAGTTACTGTTTTGCATAATGGTGTTTTGGTACAAAATGCAGTTGAACTCAGAGGTCCAACAGAATATATTGGTGTTCCTGAATACACAGTTAAAAAACATGGTAAAGGAAGTATTTATTTACAAGATCATGGAAATCCTGTAAGCTACCGGAATATCTGGATCAGGGAACTTTAAGTGAAAATAAAATATTACTTTTAAGCCGGGATTTTTAAATTCCGGCTTTTTTATGAACAAAACTAACCTGGCGGAAAATGCGCTTTTTTAAAACTATATTAACCCTATTAATTATAACAGGCCCATTACTTCTAAATGCTCAGAATGTAACCTTGGTAAATTCAAATCTTCCTATTGTTGTGATTAATACTAACGGAGCCACTATCCCGGATGAACCCAAAGCCAGGGCACATATGGGAATAATTTCCAATAGCGATGGAAAGGATAATAATATTCATGGTTCATTTGAGGGTTATGACGGTAATATTGCCATTGAAGTTAGAGGTTCTTCTTCACAAATGTTTGAAAAAAAATCTTACGGTTTGGAACTACGCGATGAAGCATGGGCCGATATGGATGCTTCGTTACTTGGTATGCCCGAAGAGGAAGACTGGATTTTATATGGTCCATATATGGATAAATCGTTACTTAGGAATGTGGTAACTTTTACACTTGATGCTACTTTGGGGCATTATTCACCTAAATGCCGTTATGTTGAATTGGTGTTGAACAACGAATATAAGGGATTATATGTGTTAATGGAAAAGGTTAAACGGGATAAAAACCGGGTTAATATTGCCAGGTTGAGAATGGAAGATACAGAAGGAGAAGAGCTTACAGGTGGCTATATATTTAAACTTGATAAGAGCACGGGTGAAGGT
>JABMQB010000055.1 GCA_013203525.1 Mariniphaga sp. | reverse complement strand
CGTCGCATCCGTGAAGATCAATTAGTAATTCAAATCCAAATGGTTTATTTTCAATTTTTTGTTTCATGCAAAAATCTTTATTGCCTGCCTTCTAATCGTTTAAATTATTTAGCTCACCGACCCATTTTGTTAAAGGTATCTCTTTTTTATCATCCACCTCATTCTTTACTATTACTTTAAGCTCATCATCGTATGATTTTAGGTTATGTATTCCTTTTTTAAGAATTTTTTGCCACCCTTTATATTTATGTGCGCAATCTGGCAACTTACCTTTAGGTTCATCCATTCTGGAAAAATTAAACCAATAATATTCTTTCGGTTCCAATTTGCTTTTCTCCCAGATAACTGTCATTTTTATACTATTTATGATGCAATAATTTTCCTTTTCTTCTTCTTCTTCTTCTTGATCTTCATCAGATGGTTTTAAGGAATAAATGCTGCATAATCGTTCTGCTTTTCTAACAAAAAATTTAAGAAAATCATCTCTATCTTCGTGCTCACAATAATAGTCCATTATTATATCAATCTTCTCCCCATGTTTAATTTTCTCACCCTTTTTGTTATTTAAAAATCTTATTGATGTTTTAGCAGCTGTATGAGTATATTTTCGAGTTAGCATTTGTCTCCCTAATCGAGAGAATTCTTCCAATTCATCAGCAATAATCAATACATCTGCAAAACTGCCTAACTGTTTTAGATGTGCAAAATCGAATTCATGTTGAGCAATTGCAAAAAGGATGTCACCTCTAATTATATTTTTTTGTGCCTCATTATTGTCAAGCCCCCATTCTTCTGCAGGTCCCCGCATCGAACTTTCTGCGAAAATTCCAAGAATTTTATAGATCAAATATGCACTTAAAATTCCATGTTCTTTTTGTTCAAGTGCTTTAGACAGTCGCCAATATGTTGAGTCATCCCTATAACATTTTATTAATACCTTATCCTCTAGTTTTTGTGAACTAGGCATCTTTAAAAAGTCTTTTAGTTTTTTCTTATATTCATTAGCGTTATCTTTTATTTTTTTTGCCTCCGCCCACTTTTTTTTTGCCTCCGTCCAATCATCTGACAGATTCTTTTTTTTAGAATTTAATGGTTCATACGCATAATCCTCACTGGGGACAATCCGCACGTCCATTGCCATTAATTCAAGAAATTGCGACATATGATATTGATGTTCAATGTTTAACGAATATCCTAAATGTCTAAAATCAGACACATCGAAATATTCTAATACCTTTTGAACTCTTTCATTGAGATTATTTAATTTTGCTAGTGAGTATCCTAAATCATGACAAAGAGCAATTATACACCAAATTGCATCTTTATGTGAATTAACTTCAACACAAAGCATCTCTTTTTTTATACTTGAATATTCTACTAATTCCTCCTTAAATTGATATTTCGTTTGATCTCTTTTAATGTCGTTAAAAACGTACCAATTTGGCTGCTCATATATGTGTTCCAAATCTGTCCGCAAGAGATTATCGCCTAAAAAATAAACCCATAACGAATGTAATGTATGATCACGATAATAATCTTCTAATCCATATAATAAATCTTCAAATTTTGATGCATCCTCAAGATATTTGAATAATTTCGAATTACCTTTAGAATTTGGATCAATACTATTTAATGCATGGCTTACAAGAATCTGCCATAATTTTCGCCCAACCTTATGAGCTTCATTCCAGTCCAATTCCTCTCCATTTTCACTTCTTTCAAACAGTTTATTTAACTTATCTAAATGGACTATAATTTCTTTATTTGAGTTATTTTCTAAAAACTGTATTTTCCCATCACTGACATTTTTTTTATACTGTGTAAGTAGGTCCGTTACCTTGAATGTTTCTGGTTCTGATAAATTATTTTTCATAAAAAAATTTTTGATGCTGAGGATTATTTTTTTTATATTCATTTTCAAATTTAACGAAATACCTATTGCTTTTTTATGCACTAAATTTCCTTATCAATGCTAAATGTAAAATTAAAACTATTATTTCCTTTAGTCCTTAATTGAATATCAATATTAACAAAAACGTTATCACATTTATTTGCATTTATTGGCATTGATAAAGGTGCAAAACATTGCTTCCAGTGAGTTCGTGACAAAGGACTTGAGGAGAGCATAACATCTGAAGAAAGGCTTGCTTCAAACCATAAAGCAATACCATGTATTATTCCTTTTCTGAGTATTTTAATTTTTTTCTTGTTTTTAAGAAATAATTGTTTTTTATCCTCAAAATCAACATTTATGAAAGTTGAAGGATTTGATAAGAGATTTGAACTTTTTAGATTAGAAAGATAACAAGCTTTAATAGCTTCCTCCCTCATAGATGAAAAGTCTATACCTTCAATATCTTTCCAACAATCTATTGACTCCGAATATAGTTGACTTTCTTCTACTAGTGCAACTTTTAATTCAACTTTTT
>JABMQB010000575.1 GCA_013203525.1 Mariniphaga sp. | reverse complement strand
GTCCAGGTTTTAATGTTCTAAATTGGTCCTAGTACATTTATTTTTATACAATTTATATGTTAAATTATTAAAAGACAAAAAATGTAATGAATTTTCGGTATTTGAAGGAAATAAAATTTTAAACACTGTTGATAGGATTTAAAATAGTGTAGGGGTTGATTTTAATTTTTATTTGGTAAGGTTTTTTCAAGTACAAGCAACGGTAAAATTGAACTTACTACCTTTCCCCAATTCACTTTCAACCCATATCTCTCCCTTATGTTTTTCAGTGAATTCCTTACAAAGCATTAATCCTAAACCTGTTCCTTTTTCATTATTGGTTCCCGCAGTACTAAAGTTATTTTCTATTTGAAACAGTTTTTCTATATCCTCGGGTTTAATGCCAATTCCGGTATCTGAAACAGATAATTTTATTTTGTTATTTTCCTTTTTTGCAGCTATGGTTATTTCTCCATTCTCGGTGTACTTTATGGCATTCGAAACCAGGTTCCTGAGAATAGTTGTAATCATATTCTCATCTGCAAATATTTCAAAATCAGGATCTATAGAAGTATTAAGTTTGATGTTTTTTTGATTGGCCGGATTTTGTAAGAAAATTAATACATCATCGAATAAAACAGAAAGGTTGAATTTTTCTGGTTTAAAATCAATGTTACCGGTTTGTATCATCGACCAATCTAAAAGATTTTTAAGGAGATTATAAGACTGGTTAGAAACATCATTAATAAACTGTGCATATTGATCAATATTCTCAAAATTATTATTCTTAATATCGGATAAAAGAAGTTCACTAAAACCAATAATTGAATTAAACGGGCTTTTTAGGTCATGAGCGATAATAGAAAAGAACCGGTCTTTCGCTGCATTCGCCAATTTTAATTTTGATTCCGAAATTTCCAATTCTTTTTTTGCTTTATTCCTTTCAATTTCAGCGGTTATCCGGGCGCCCACTATTCGCATTATATCTTCAGCTTGAGGCGGTAATTGTAGTTTCTTTCGCGACATGGCACATAAAATACCATTGGGTTCTCCTTCCTTATTGTAAAGGGCCGTACCAACATAACCCAATGCCTGCAAATCCTGTACATCTTTTGATTCAGGAAAAAGCTGGTTCAACTTATCAGTGTAAACACAATATCCTTTTTTTGAGGTAAGGTCGCAAGGGGTATTCTTAAGCGTATATGAAAATCCCTGGATAAATTCACCATCCAGATACATGGGGAAACCCTCAACCCGGTTTTCTTCAACCAACTGGCCAATTATCACACATTCAGCGTTTAACCATTCTGAAAGTTTAATTACAATATTATTGAAAAAATCCTGCCCGATATCTCCAACTGCAGTTTCCACCAATGCATGGAACATTTTTTCATTACTCTCAAATGCACTTACTTGTTTTTTTAATTCTTCATTTTCTTTTCTGAATCCATTATTAATCTCCATCTCTATCTCCATTTCCTCCCTTTTTAATATATCACAATACTTAATAGAATCAACCTAATTGTGGCTAAGATTATTTTAAGTTTTGATCTAAAATGTAGTTTGTCCAATAATACTGGTTCAAATGTACTATTACAAACTATTAATTGCTAGTTTTTTAACCTGATTCAGGGATAGTTGGACACAAAATAAGGAAATTCCTTAGTCTATACATATGGCAGTAAATTCCATAAAGTTTTATGCTTTGATTTGCTTAATATTTTTTTAGAGCATGTGTTCAATAATTTTTGAATAAGAAAGCTGATTTTTTTTAATGATTTAATCGGATATATTTTATAATTTTAGTTTTTCATTGAAATTTGAAATTAGGTCCTGAATGCCATGAAAAAACAATTTACAGTCAGCTTTATATTTTTATTGGTTTTTATATCCTGTTCCGAAGAATTTCTGATTAAAGAACCTTTGGGTGTTTATTCTGAAAATATATTCTACGATGAAAAGGGAATAGATGCTTTACTTATTGGTACATATAGTATGGTGCAGGGCAGTTCGTTGTGGGATATTTCATGGGGCGCTTCCATACAAAACTGGACTTATGGTTCTATGGCATCTGACGATGCATATACAGGATCGGAAGAAGGAGATGCTCTTCCTTTTAGAGATATTGAACGTTGGAAAGTTTATCCCTCAAATAATTATCCTGCCGATAAATGGAAATGGGCTTTTGCTTTAGGAATACACCGGGCAAATAGTGTGTTAAATGTTATTAAAAAAACAGATAATATTTCTGAAACCAAAGCGGCTGAATTTAAAGCTGAAGCCCTTTTTTTACGGGCTTTATTTTATTTCGAAGCCTGGTTGGTTTTTGGCGATTATATCCCGTTAATTGATGAAAATACAAAAGACCCTGCAAAAATTACCAATATAAATGCTGATGGGGCTGTTTTGGCTTTTATTGTTAACGACCTGAAGTTTTCCTGGGAAAACCTTCCTGAATTTCAGGTGCAGCCCGGGCGGCCTACAAAATATGCAGCAATGGCATTGGCAGCAAGGGCTTATCTTCAGGAACTGGATTATACAGGCGCCAAGCCTCTTTTGGACAATATTATCAACAGTGGTAAGTATTCTTTAATGCCTAATTATTTTGATAATTTCAGGATTGAAAATAATAATAATGTAGAATCGATTTTTGAAATTCAGGCAAATGTAAATGATATAAATGAGTCGTTAAATGCCGAAATGGGTATTGGTTTAAACTGGCCACATGCGGGCGATATCGGAATGTGTTGTGGATTTCACCAGCCTTCACAAAATCTGGCTAATGCTTTTAAAGTGAACGAAGAGGGTTTTCCATTGTTTGATACTTTTAATGATGTCGACCTGAAGAATGACAGCGGGATAAAATCGGCTGAAGAGTTTATTCCAACTACTCATTTATTGGATCCACGTATTGACTGGACTATGGGGCGCCGAGGGATTCTATTCCTTGATTGGGGAATTGAACGTGGAGATGATTGGGTACGCAGACAAGCTGATGGAGGTCCCTACCTGCCTGCTATGAAACCGTTTTTTTACAAATACCAGCGTTATACTCTTTCCACTACAACGGGATGGATGACGGGGATTAATGCCAATAATTACCGTTATATTCGTTATTCGCATGTACTTTTATGGAGGGCAGAGGTTGCTGCTTTCGAAGGTGATTTGAACAAGGCAAAAGAATTGGTTAATATGATTCGTGAAAGAGCCGGTAATGAAGTTGTAATGGGTAAAGTGCTTATTTACAAATTACCCAAATCTGTTTACCCATGGGGCGAAAGTTCAAGCGATGATGATTATTTAACCGGTGGTGCTGTCGACTGGTTGCAACCGGCTGCCAATTATAAAGTTGGTTTGTATTCTTCATTTGCCAATAACAATGAGGCAATGAGGGCGGTTCAATGGGAGCAACGCCTTGAATTTGCTACCGAAGGCAGACGTTTTTTTGACCTTCGGCGTTGGGATAACTTACCCAACAAAATTGGTGGTAAAAGTATGGCTGAGGTACTGAATTCATTTGCGGTTGCTGATTTAAGAATCAGGTTGTGGTTTATGCAGGATGCTGTATTCAATGAAGGTGATAAATTCCAACCTGTGCCTCAAGGACAAATTGATATGCAACCAGGAGTTTTGAAACAACGCCCGTATTATATTAAAACTAATCAGAAATAAAGGTTGTTCAATTTTCGTATTAAATTAAAGTAGATTTTAATATTCTTATTATAAAAATGTTTTATATAAAGGATTGGATTTTATAAGTTGTTATTTTTACAATTCGAATTGATAAGATATTAGTTGAATGGTTAGGATAGGTATTTCAGTTGAATTAAAACAAAAAGTCCCGGACATTGAGCTTCATATTATTGAATGTGATGTTGAGGTTTGGGAAAGTAAAAAACCACTATGGCAGTTAATTAATATTAAAACAACGGAAATATGTGAGACACTAAAAATAGAGGATATAAGTAAAATTCCTGCAATTCAAGCGTCCCGAAAGGCATATAAACTTTGTGGAAAAGATCCGGCCCGATACCGCTTATCGGCAGAAGCATTATTAAGACGCACAGTTAAAGGAGCCAACTTGTATCGCATTAATAATGTTATCGACCAGTTAAACCTGGTTTCAATTTCAACAGGATATTCCATTGGAGGTTACGATGTAGATAAGATTCAAGGCGATGTAGAGTTTGGAATAGGTAGGGCCAATGAACCATATATTGGAATAGGGCGGGGTGAATTGAATATCGAAAACTTACCCGTGTTCAGGGATAGTTTAGGCGCATTTGGTACACCAACAAGTGATTCGGAACGAACTTCAGTTACTCAGGAAACCTTACGTTTTTTAATGGTAATTATAGGTTATGGTGCTAACGACCGGTTAAAGGAAGCATCGGATATGGCGGTTTTACTTTTAAAAGAGTTTGCTAAGGCTGTGAAATTTGAAATTCAAATAATAAAATAAAAATATGTGGAAATGGATTTGTGGTAGGTTATTAAAATTAATGGGTTGGACTGGTGTGAGTGGATTAATGCCTGATAACAAGGCAATCATTATAGGAGTGCCGCATACAAGTGCCTGGGATTTTGTATATTCTTACCTTTATTATACCTCTGTTGGTGGTGTTGCACGGGTTATTATTAAAAAGGAATTTTATTTCTGGCCATTAGGGTTTTTTCTAAGAAAGATGGGAACCATACCAGTTGATCGTTCAAAAGGAAGTACGGTAGTAAAACAGGTGATTGACGAAATGGCTAAATATGAGGTGTTTCATCTGGCTATTACACCTGAAGGAACCCGAAAAAAAACAACCCGTTGGAAAGCAGGTTTTCATACCATTGCCAAAGCAACCGGTGCAAAGGTTTACCTGGGATTTTTTGATCATGGAAGGAAACAAGTTGGATGGCTTGAAAAATTCGAATTAACCGATGATCCCAAGGAGGATATTAAACGTATGAAGGCATATTACCGTGAACGAGGGGTCATTGGCAAATTCCCGGAATTGTTTTCAGCCGAAGAATAAACTTACTACTAATGATCTCAAATATTTTATCTATTTTATGAAAGCTGTGGTTTATAACAAATTTCAAGGATTAATTACTATTGAAAAAGTTTCTGATCCGATTCCTTCTGAGGATGGTGTTGTAATAAAAGTTGGTGCAACAGGTATTTGCCGCAGCGATTGGCACGGATGGATGGGACATGACACGGATATAAAATTACCGCATGTGCCTGGACACGAATTAGCCGGAACCATTGTTGAAGTAGGAGCAAATATAAAAAATTGGATACCAGGAGCCAGGGTCACAATGCCTTTTGTTTGTGGGTGTGGTTCATGCCCGGAGTGTGTATGTGGAAATCATCAGGTATGTGATAATCAATTTCAACCTGGATTTACAGCCAGGGGATCGTTTGCCGAATATGTTGCAATTGATTTTGCTGATATAAACCTTGTTCTATTACCTGAAGAAATTGATTTTAGTACAGCTGCAAGCCTTGGATGCCGGTTTATTACATCTTTTCGTGCAGTTGTCGACCAAGGCAAAGTATGTGAGGGGCAATGGGTGGCAGTACATGGTTGTGGGGGTGTAGGATTATCTGCAATAATGATTGCCAAAGCAGCAGGCGCAAATGTAATAGCTGTCGATATTGATAATCAAAAACTGGAATTTGCCAAATCACTCGGAGCCTCACAT
>JABMQB010000574.1 GCA_013203525.1 Mariniphaga sp. | reverse complement strand
AAGTGTAAACTGTTGTGCCAGGTTTTCGATTACCCCTGCATATTCAATGGCACTGGATTTATCCGCAATTAATTCAGCTTTATTTATGTCGTTCACTACCACTGCAATTTTATTAAAAGGAACAACATATAAGCCAGCCCCTGAAACACCCCTCATCCCAACCAACAGAGCATTCAACTTTTCAGGATTCTTTTTTACGGATAATATGGAATAAATCATCATGGCCATAACTACTCAATAATAATATATAGTTCATAACATAAATTCGCACGTTTATTTTTTAATCTTTTCAACATAATAGGAATTTTATGTCACATTAGAAAAAGCTACTTTTCCGGAATTGAATTTCCTGATTTTAATTGTTCCATAGTTTCAACCGAAGTTAACATTAACTTTACACCAAGATACACTAAATCTATATCTGCTACAGAAATTACGATATCTCCTGTAATAATTACTCCACTGTTTAAAACCCGGTTGAGTAGCTCAAGGATGGTGACTTCTTTTGACCGGTCAATTATATTATCGTACATTACATTTTTTCTTTAATGGAGATAAAACTAAATGGAGGCCAGGGTCCGTTTGCTTCAATACAAAAGCTGGAATTTTCATCCTTTTTTATCAACGTATCGACCAAATTTTTAAAATCGGTTAATCTGTTTTTACTTACAAGGAAAGCAGCATTCAGGATCATAAAATCTTCTCTCCCGGTAAAATCTTTCGGGAGCAGGTTGTTGAGGCTGGTCTCTTCACTCAGATTTTTAAAATCGTCGTAAAATTCTTGTCCGTATTTTTTACAAAGCCTGTCCATTTCATTTTCGATCAGATCATTTTTTTTCTTTTTTAAAAGAAATGCTTTCCCGGGAGAACTTGCCATGATTTGTTTTTCCAACGAAGCTGCTTCCTCGCTCAGTTCGTCGATTTGTTCGCTCAGTGATTTACGGTCGCAGTATATTTTAACAGACCATTCTTCTTTCCCCTCAATATGAAGAAAATTTTCATGCAACGAATCGGAATAGTCAGCGACGAATTTTTTCAAACTGGATCTAGCATTAAAAATTGTGCCAAATTTGAATGGGATCACGGTTCCGGTTTCCATGATTTTGCTAATTACCTTGATATGTTCCCGCGCATTGGTTTCCACCCACTGAATATCAGATAAATTCTTTTTAAAGTTTTCTTCTGAAAATTCACTTTCTGAGACATATTTAATAATCACGTAAAAATTATCGAATATTAATGATTTTAATCCTTTGGGCTCTATGTCATGAGCCAGTTCAGGAGGACTGTTTGATAAACAATAAACGTATATAAGATTATTTGTCATGGGTTAAATTGTTAATTAATATTACTAACTAGCATTATCCACCCCCTCAAATGAATTAAGTCGTTCGAAGGATGTAATTTCAAGGTTTTCATCTATCATGACAGAATAAAAAAGCCTTACCTGCTTAGGCGGAAGTTTCATTGATTTCAGGAACGAATCGTCCTCATATACTTCAGCTACGATTTTCCAGATTTCGTTGATTTTTTCAATTTTTATGACTGTTACATCATAACAGTTAATATTCTCTTTAAGGAATTTAACTACGGTTTTTTTTACTTCAATTATTTTACTCATTGATTGACCTCCTTAAGTTTTTACGTTTTTTTGCACTCTCTTTTTTCATAATATGCCCGCAAACCGGACAAAATTTGTAATCAAACATAAACCGCCACAATCCTGACAGGTAATATTTAGTGATTGCCCACATTCAATACAAAACATCTAGTTGCCCCGGTTAACTTCACACATTTCAGACATCTAAATTCACTCATTACTAACCTCCTTTTCTGCTATTTATTTTGTTTTTCTTTTCTGATGTTTTCAAGTAACTCCAATAATTCATCTTCCCTTTTGTCGTATTCTTCTTCGTCAATTTCATCCATTTCAAATTTCAACTGTAAAGCCATGAGCCTTTCTTTTATACTGCCTTCGTCCGACATTTCTTTCTCGATTACCTCATTGATTTTTTTTCCAAGAAAAATTATTCCTTTTAAAGGAGCCATAAGTAAGTCATCAATTATAAACATATTACACTCCTTTCGTATTAATTGTAAGGTTTACAAAATTATAAGGTGGCAACGTTCCAACATATTTAAATGTCATAAAGCGGCCATACTGTTCATCCAAATTGTTAACCGCATCATCAAACTCCGGTTCAGAAGTATTTTTTATAAGGAATGCGGCATTGAGGATCATCATTTCTCCATAGTTATCGTTTAACTTAAAATCATCGGTTAATGGTTTTAAAACATCAAGAATAATATTTTTATAATTTTCTGTCTCTTTTTTTAATGCTTCAGCAACCATTTCACCTATTTTTATACGTTGATAATAGGTTTTATCGACAGGTAGGTTTATCAACTTATCCTTAAGAGACTTAATTTCATCATATTTTTCAACGATACTGGGATATATCTCAGCTTCTTGTGCAAGAATTTTGAGGCCTAATTCTTTTTTACCCTCCATTTTATTAAGGAGGTCGTTGAATTTGTTATAATCTTTTTCGAGGATTTTCAGAATCCCGGTGTCATCGTCGTGTTCAGAGATAGTAGAAAACCGGACCGGTAGAACAGTAAATCGTTTCATTACTTCTTCAAGAACCTTTTGATGAGCGATCATATTTACCCTGCGGGCTTCATATATTATGATTGGAGAATTACTTACAACAGCACTGATATCTTTGTAGCTGACCCCATAAACCTCGTCGGCTCGTTTCCCAATTCCAATGGGACCAAAGCTTAATGGCCCTTTATGCCTTATAATCCCATAAATGTACTTTCCTTCTTTTTGTATTTCCAGCTCGTTGCTCATAAGTAATTTTCAATATATTTGTTTACAACTCCCATTTTTCGGGAAAAATTTTCAGATCGATAAAATTAAAAATAGGCAATGGGGCGGTATAAACAAAATCGCTCCGGCCCTGATATTTCAAACCAAGGTCGGCCATAATGTTATCGAATTCGACTTCCCTTCCGCTATTTACAAGGAAAGCTGTATTCATAAATATGGCATCCCCACTTGTTTTATTATGTTTATACTCAAATACCGATCTTCTGAATGCATCGAGAATTTCCTCTGTCTCCTCCATTTTTTTCTCAATAAGTGCTAGTTCAACCATTTTCCCGGCTTCAGCAATTTTCAGGTTCTTTTGTTCCTGATCCTCCAATTTATCTATTTCTGCCCTGATTTTCTGCAATTCAACATGTTCCTTGTCAATCTCATTGTATATTTTCCCAATGTTATTCCAGGTTCCCCTGACATTAAACTCAACCTTATTTTCAAACTGTTTGAGTAATTCCATAAACTCGCTGTTTCTGCTGTTTAAAAGGTTTCTTATTTCATCGGGAGTGGCAGCTATGGTACCAAACCTAATAGGGATCACACTACTGAACTCCTTCATCACTTCCTCAATCACCTTTTGGTGCGCCAGCATGTTTTCGGGATTAACAACGAACCTGCTTAGAGGATGGTCACTTACAACCATACACAAACCATCCAATCCGATGGTTGAGACCAGGTCGCCACGTCCACCAACTCCAATCGGCCCTAAACTGACGTCGTAATCCGATTCAATGATGCAATAAATATATTTTCCGTCGCGCTGCATATTATTCCTTTATTTTTATCAGAATTAAATTTTTACTTATTTCTTCTTTAGCTAGGGAGAAAAAACCCTCTTTCGAATTTTGCCTTTCCGAAGCTGAATAATCAAGTAACGTGTGATAGGCTTCATTAATCCTGTTGAAGGTTTCTACATCGCTATTATCAGCATTAACATCAGGGTGAAACAATCTTGCTTTTTCCAGAAATGCTTTTTTTATTTCAGATTCCGAAGTTTCTTCTTTTAGTTCAAGCTCTTTTATGGCCAGTTCCACCTGTTCCAGATTAAGCTCTTTAACTTCAATAGTATAAAAACTATAACATGGAAGAGGTCCTACCAATTTGAAGTTCAATAATCCCTCGAATTCTTCATCAAGTTCGTTAATTGCCTGTTCAAATTTTTCTATATTATTCCGGTTTATAAGAAATGCCGAGTTAGTAATCATCTGGTCATTCATCACCTCATGCATTTTTACATCATGGCAAAATGAGGATAATGTATCTAAAATTTTTAATTCAGTGGCTTTGTTTTTTTCCGTCAATTTTGCCTGAACCATCATACCCACTTTAACCTGGTCAACTTTAGAAAGTAAGTCTGTTTTTTTCAGTATGTCATCTTTCATTATAATGATTTCGGGATGGACAGAAATTTCTTTTAGTAATCCGGAAAAATCAGCCCAGGTAATTGCCACGTCAATTTCTGTCAGGTATTCAATTTTCTTAAGGGTGGTGATGATTAAATCATGGCCGTTTGAAAGTATGTTTAATACTTCATCTTTTGTTTGTACAATTGTTCCAAGTTTAGCAGGGAGGATCATGTTGAAACCTATTGACATGATTCCTTCAACAGTTTTTTGATGGTGAACTAAAAGATGGGCCAGAGATTCCCTGTCTGATAAATCAAAATGTGCTATTTCCCTGTCAGACACGAGAGCAGATATGTTCTGAAAAGAGATGAAATAAACCCCCAGTTTATTAAGTGACCGAAAGTGTTCAGCCTCGTAAAAATTAGGTACAACACCATAAATATAGATTTCTTTTGGTTCCATAAATTTCAATTTTTATTTTCTGATCATATTTTGTTTTATTACCAATTGTATGGCTTCTTCGAAGTGTTTTTCATTAATAATGATATCATCCATATTTTCAGATTCGTTATTTTTTTTGTTTTCGATAAATTCGCGGATAGCAAGCATTGATGCCTTTTTGCATATAAATTCGATATCAGCGCCAACCATACCTT
>JABMQB010000573.1 GCA_013203525.1 Mariniphaga sp. | reverse complement strand
GGATAAACGATAAACAAATAATACCATACCTGCTATAGGTATTAAAAATACCGGCCAGTTAAAAGACGTTGGACGTACACTTGCAACTGCTTCAATGCCATTAGGTAATACCCAAATTGCATCTTTCATGAATATAATTAATGCAAGGAAAATACTTGATATAAATAAACTCCAATCAAAAATATTAAGTCTGATTTTTACTTTTTTAAATGACTTTATAATTGCAACAGTTCCGCCAACAGCCATAAGAATTGCAATAATTACGGGTGAAAGAACAGGCCCCCACCAGGGTAGAGGAACAAGAAATAGAATATCCCATTCAAGTAGTGATTGGGGCCAACCAATAAAAACATAAAGCCACACATAATAGAAAATGTCCCATATACCAAAAGCGAAAATGCTGTACCCCAGTTTTTCCTGTAGATTTCTTCCGGCTAAATAACCAATAATTGCCAGCATAAACAGGGTCATAATTTCTCTTCCTATTTCTATAATAGTATACTTATCTATTTCTGTAATCAGGTCGTTTAATAAATCTTTAATTTCATAAATATCTCGAAGGTATACCACAATTACAGATTCGAGATATGCCATAGCAATTGCAAATATTCCTACAATTATTATCCGGTTTGTTACCTTTTTCATAAAGAGATATTTTTGAAAAAAATATAAGGTAAGGAATAGCCAAAACATTAGCAAATTAAAACGACAAACATATTTAAAAGTAGTTTTTACATGATTGTTTTATTAAATACAGTTGGAAATGTAGAGGTTTTATTTAACAAAATGTTAGGAGAGGGGCAATAAAAACCCCGCTACCACTGTAGCGGGGAAAAAACCAAAAATCAACTAACCTTTAAACCGCCTGGCGACTTCATCCCAGTTGATGAGCTTCCAAAACGCTTCAACATAATCGGGCCTCCGGTTTTGGTAATTCAGGTAATATGCATGTTCCCATACATCGATGCCTAAAACAGGCGTGCCCTGAACTTCCGAAAGATCCATTAGCGGATTATCCTGGTTAGGCGTGGATGTAACCACCAGGCCATTATCCTTTTTGAGTAACCATGCCCAACCAGACCCAAAACGGGTAAGAGCTGCTTTTACGAAGATATCTTTAAATTTTTCTAAATTTTCAAATGAATGGTTTATTGCATCAAGCAATTCACCTTCCGGATTAGGTGCTCCCCCGGGTGCTAATATTTCCCAGTACAGATTGTGGTTAAAATAACCACCGCCATTATTTCTAATAGCTGTTGATAAATCTGAGACTCCAGCTAAAAGTTCTTCAATATTTTTGCCTTCTAATCCAGTTTCTTTTAATGCGTTATTTAAATTATTGGTATACCCTGCATGATGTTTAGAATGATGGATTTCCATAGTCCTGGCATCAATCAGTGGTTCCAATGAATCATATTTGTAATGTAATTTTGGTAATTCGAACGACATTGAATAAATAGTTTAAGATTAATTTATCTTTTTTTATCAAATATAGGTGCTACTTTTATTCAATCCAAATAATAATAGCTAAAATTATATTGAAATAATTGATAAGTCATAAGCTTTTTCGATAACGCTTAAATCAGGCTCTATCTATATTGATTACCTTTACTTTTCAAAATAAATTTATGGATAAGGAAATCATTCGGTTATCCATCCCGAATATCATAAGTAATATTACAATCCCACTTTTGGGCATGGTCGACCTTGCCTTAATGGGACATATGAAAGGTGTAATTTATCTGGGAGCAATTGCACTGGGAGGAGTAATATTTAATATTATTTATTGGGGATTTAGTTTCTTACGAATGAGTACTTCGGGATTTACGGCTCAGGCTTATGGCCGTAATAATCAAAATGAATCATACCTTGTTTTATTAAGGTCTGTTATTCTTGCCTTAGTAATTGGATTACTAATTTTAGTTCTTCAGGTTCCTATTGAATGGGCGAGTTTTAAATTAATAGGAGGAAGTAATGAAGTAGAACAGCTGGCAAGGCAATATTTTAGAATACGAATTTGGGCAGCACCTGTATCGTTAGCACTTTTTTCGTTAAGTGGATGGTTTCTTGGAATGCAAAATGCACGTTATCCAATGATTATAGCAATTTCTGTTAATGTGGTAAATATTGCATTGAGTGTATTTTTTGTTTTTGGTTTGAACATGAAATCAGAGGGAGTTGCACTGGGAACTGTTATAGCACAGTATGTTGGATTTATTATTGCCATTTTTCTTCTGCGGAAAAAATACCGGTACTTATTTGTGAAAGTTTATCGAAAGGCAATTTTTGACTTAAAAATACTAAAGGAATTTTTTCGTGTTAATACCGATATTTTCATCCGTACATTTTGCATTATTGCAGTATTTACATTTTTCACATCCAAATCGGCTTCAATAAATGATGATATTCTTGCAATTAATTCATTGCTTATTCAATTGCTGCTTTTCTTTTCATTTTTTATCGACGGATTTGCTTTTGCTGGCGAAGCTATGGTAGGTAAATTTATTGGATCGAAAAGAATTTCGGAGTTAAAGCGGTTAGTTAAAAAATTATTTTTGTGGGGTGGAGGGATGGCAATTATTTTCACAATGGGTTATTGGCCAGGAATAAAACTTATTCTGAATATTCTTACTAATAATAAGGAACTTATTCTTCAGTCGGAACCATTTTTGATTTGGGCAATTTTTATACCCCTGGCAAGTTTTGCTTCGTTTATTTGGGATGGAATATATATTGGTGCAACCGCATCAAAGGCAATGCGAAATACTATGTTGATTGCTGCCTTTTTTGTATTTACACCAGTTTATTTTTTTATGTATAAGATTATTGGGAACCATGCATTGTGGCTTGGTATGACACTTTTTATGCTTAGTCGTGGTATTATCCAAACCATTTTATACAAATCAGCAATACTCCGGAAACTGGTTTAAAATTTAATATTTTTATCTTTATTAAAAATAAAATTCTAATGGAAAAAGGTTTTTTGAATGTGGCGTTGGCTCAAATTTCACCTGTTTGGCTTGATAGAGAAAAGACCATTGATAAAGTCATTCAATATGTAAATGATGCTTCTGAAAAAGGATCTCAGTTAGTAACTTTTGGCGAGGCATTGATTCCAGGATATCCATTTTGGGTTGAACGTACAGAAGGTGCAAGATTTAACTCACAACAACAGAAGGAAATTTTTGCCATTTATAGCAGTCAGGCTGTAAATATTGAGGAAGGGCACCTTGATAAACTATGTAAAACAGCAAAAGATAAAAGCATTGCAATAATAGTTGGAATTATTGAACGTGCTTCAGATAGAGGAGGGCATAGCTTATATTGTTCGTTGGTATATATAAATCAGTTAGGAGAAATAAAATCGGTACACAGAAAATTAATGCCTACTTACGAGGAAAGGCTTGTATGGTCTCTGGGAGATGGAAATGGATTACAGGTTCATAAGTTGGGTGATTTTACTGTAGGTGGATTAAATTGCTGGGAAAACTGGATGCCTTTACCACGCACTGCACTTTATGCTCAGGGAGAAGATTTACATGTTGCCATCTGGCCGGGAGGAATACAAAATACAATTGATTTAACCAGGCACATTGCCCGTGAAGCCCGTTCGTATGTTATTTCAGTTTCCGGGTTATTCAGGAAAGAAGATATCCCTGATGATTTTCCTTTGGCTGAATTAATGAGAAATAATTCAACCGATGTTTTAGCAAATGGCGGATCATGTATTTCAGCACCTGATGGATCATGGATTGTTGAACCAGTTGTTGATGAAGAGAGATTAATTGTTGCAACTCTTGATCATAAACAAGTACGAATGGAACGGCATAATTTTGATCCTTCGGGGCATTATTCACGGCCTGATGTTACTCAGTTAATCGTAAACCGCGAGCGTCAGGGTGTTGTAAAATTTAAAGATTAAGAACAAATAATAATCCATCTCAATAGGCAAAACTACTTCCTCCTAAAAACTCCCTTAACAATGAAGTAGGAGGTATTTCAGAATCATCGATTGGTTTAAAGTAAGAAAGGAATTTTAGCAACCTTCGGGTCTCACGAAATTCAGGCTGGTTTTCTGCAATGCTCTCCAATAAAGGTTCAGCATATTTTTTAAAAACTGCCAGTTCATATATAGTTGCCGAGTTAAACATTACATCTGCATTTTCCTGGTAAGGAAAGATGTTTTTCTCTTCCCCTTTTTTTACCGAAGGCCAACGCTTAATAGTTTCCGCAGCATTATACCCTCGGTATTTACTGTCGCGAACCATGCGGCGTAGCAAGCGGTTATCTGCAGCTGAAATATAGTTTTGTTCATCAAAAGAAATTTGGGTTAATGCCGAAATAAAAACCTTAAAAACATTGATTGAATCAACATTTGATAATAAAAGAGGATTCATTCCATGAATACCTTCAATGATCAGGATATCGTTATCCCTTAGTTTCAACTTCTTCCCGGAAAGTTTCCTCTTTCCTAAATCAAAATCAAAAACCGGCAATTCAACCTCGTTCCCTTCAAATAGATCGTTTAATTGTTGGTTAAAAAAATCGACATCAATAGCTTCAAGTGCTTCAAAATCATATTCACCATTTTCATCTCTGGGAGTTTTTTCCCGGTCAATAAAGTAATCGTCGAGTGATATTTGGTAAGGGTGTAAGCCGTTTACCGATAATTGAACCGAGAGCCTTTTGCTAAAGGTGGTTTTTCCTGAGGCTGAAGGACCAGCTACCAAAACAATCTTAACCTTATCCGATCTTTCTGAAATCTTATTGGCAATTTCAGCTACCTTTTTTTCTTGTAAAGCTTCTGAGATTTTTAGAATATCGCCGCTTTTATTTTTTAATGTATATTCATTGAGGCTTCCAACTGTTGCTACATCAAGTATTTCAACCCAGTCTTTATGTTCCTGATAAATATCAAAAAGTTTGGTTTGTTTTACGAACTTGTAAAGTTTGTTTGGTTTTCCAAGTTTTTGTACCCGCAATAAAATTCCTTCAAAATATTGGCTTAAATCAAAAAGTTTAATGTAACCTGTTGAAGGCAATAAATGCCCGAAATAATAATTTGAATGTTTATCGAGGAAATAGATATCGGTATAAATCCTTCCCTGCTGCTTAATAAGCTTTGCTTTTTCGTCGAGCCCTTGCTTTTTGTAAATCTGAAAAACTTCTTCAGTGGGTAGTCCCTTTTTTATAAAAGGAAGATCCATGTCGATGTATTCCTGCATTTTGGTTTTTAATGCCTGAATATCAGAATCTGAAATCGGGCGGTTTAAACCATCCAGTTCGCAATAATATCCTTTGGCAATGCCATGCTGAATTTTCAGGCATACTTTTGGAAATAAATCCTTTATAGCTGCAAACAAAACAAACATTAACGACCTGATATACATTCGTTGCCCATCGCGATCAGTGGAGTCGATAAATTCAATGGTTTTGGGTTTAACAACGCCAAAAGACAGTTCTGCAAGCTTGTTATTAACAATTGCCCCGCATACCTGACGATCGAGTTTTATATTGAGGTCTTCCGAAATTTCTTTCAGGGTGGTTCCCAGAGGATAGCTGTGTTTCGTGGCAGTATTGACACAAAAAATGTCTATTTCTTTCATAACAGTTTCTGAATCTTAAAACAATATAAAGTTAACCAATTTCTTCTTTTAAAAACTGTGCCGTATAAGAATGATTATTTTTTATGATTTCTTCAGGTGATCCGTTGCAAAGAATTTTTCCACCTTCTTTTCCACCTTCAGGACCAATGTCAATAATATGGTCGGCAACTTTAATTACATCCATATTGTGTTCAATTACAATAACGGTATTTCCCTTACCAACCAATTTTTTAAGAACTTCAAGCAAAACCCTTATATCTTCAAAATGAAGGCCGGTTGTAGGTTCATCCAGGATGTACATGGTTTTACCAGTATCACGTTTGGCAAGTTCTGCTGCTAATTTTACCCGCTGTGATTCTCCACCGGAAAGTGTTGTTGATGATTGCCCCAATGTTATATAACCTAGCCCAACATCCTGTATGGTTTTTATTTTTTGCAGAATTGAAGGTATATTTTCAAAAAACTTAACGCCTTGGTTAATGGTCATATCCAGAACATCACTGATTGATTTTCCTTTGAACCTCACTTCAAGGGTTTCGCGGTTGTAACGTTTACTATTACATTTATCACAATGAATATAAACATCAGGAAGGAAATTCATTTCGATGAGTTTTAAACCTCCACCCTGGCATTCTTCACACCGGCCGCCTTTCACATTGAATGAAAATCTGCCTGGTTTGTAACCTCTTATTTTTGATTCGGGTAACTGAGCAAACAAATTTCGAATATCAGAAAATACACCCGTGTAGGTAACCGGATTTGAACGAGGAGTACGCCCCAGTGCAGATTGATCGACTTGAACTACTTTATCAATATTTTCCAATCCCGTAACTCCCGAATACGGTAATGGATCTTTAATCGATTTGTAAAAATGCTGGCTAAGTATGGGTTGAAGGGTTTCGTTGATTAAGGTTGATTTACCACTTCCTGATACGCCGGTTACACAAACCAATTTTCCAAGTGGGATGTTTATATCGATATTTTTCAAATTATTTCCGTGGCATCCCTTAAGTTTTAAAAATTTACCATTGCCTTTTCTTCTTTCCTTCGGAACAGGTATTTGTTTTTTCCCGTTAAGGTAATCTGCCGTAAGTGTACTCGATTTCAGGATTTCCTCAGGTTTTCCTGAAGCGACAACTTCACCACCATGCCTTCCGGCAAAAGGACCCATATCAATAATATGGTCGGCATGGAGCATCATGTCTTTATCGTGTTCAACAACAATAACCGAATTGCCGGAATCACGTAATTGTTCGAGCGCATGTATTAGTTTCAGGTTATCGCGGTGGTGCAATCCTATGCTGGGTTCATCCAAAATATATAAAACATTAACCAGTTGCGAGCCAATTTGAGTAGCTAAACGAATGCGCTGCGATTCACCCCCTGAAAGTGAGCGTGCAGGCCGGTCAAGTGCCAGGTAGTTTAATCCTACATTAAGCATAAAACCCAATCTGTCGCGAATTTCCTTAATTACTTCAATCCCGATTTTTTGTTGTTTTTCGCTTAATCTTTTTTCTAATCCATCGAACCAGCTATTTAATTCATCGAGGTCGAGCTGGGCTAATTCGGAAATATTTTTATTATCAAT
>JABMQB010000572.1 GCA_013203525.1 Mariniphaga sp. | reverse complement strand
GAGTTATCGTGCCGGAGCCCGTGAAAAAAATGTAGGCTGGAGGATCGATTATTTTTTAGTTAGTGAAAGTTTTATTCCTTCGATAAAAAAAGCTTTTATATTAACTGAAATTTTGGGCTCAGACCACTGCCCGGTTGGTATTGAATTTTTAACACCTTAATTCAAAAGCTATTCTGACCTAAATTCAGATTTTCTTGCAGTTTCAACATCTCTGGCTACATCCGGCCGTATCAGCTTCCAGTGGAAGCGAAGATTATAATTTTCCTTCCAGGGTTTACCTTCTTGCTGACTCAAATGTTGCAAGGGCATTTCGTTGTACAGGGGTTCAGTAATTTCTATAAGTTTATCCCAATATAACAATGCACTCTGTAAATGATCAACAGCTTTTTTACGATCCGACTCATCACCAGTTAACCTGAACTTCTGCAAATTAATTCCGCCTTTGATCTTTTCTGATAAATGTAATCCGAGATAGGACCATGCAGCAACATCATATACTTCGTATTTTAAAGCCTTATTTTGTGAGAAATCAATTTCTTTTACAAGATCTATAGCAAGGTAACAATCCTTTACAAGCATTGTTGCCAAACGGTCAGGAGTGATCTTGTTTTCACGGAATTTACCTCCGGTTAACTGAGTACTTACATATTCAGCTATTGAAACATAATTTGAATCAAGTGGTGGTTGGTTTATTAACCTATCGATGGAAATATAATCTACTCTCCGTGTAGTATTGTCAAGCGCCATCATACCTTCGCCATACAAAGTAAAATCCCATGTGCAATCAAAAATCGATGCTAACTTCAATTGTGTTGAACTGGCATGTGAAAATGCAGATAACAGGTTTCTTCCAGAGCTTCCATATCTTTTGATAAATTCGGCTTTAAAAACATCATCTGGTGTTGCCGGATTATACAATAACCTCCCCCATAGTTTATAAAACAACCATTGCCGCTCAAAAGCATATTTCCATGGAATATCAACCGTATCTTTTGTAAAATAATCTTTAGCCGGAATATAGGTTTCAGAACCAATGATATAACCACCCGAATATGATTGTTTGTTTTGTGTAATATGCTGACGTACAAATGAAGGCACTCCCCATCGAAGGCAGAAAAAATCCTCATTCCTGGCTGTCCATACAATTTTATAAGCATCCGGATCAGGATTAAAATACGTGTCATAAAGTTTCCCTCCATGAACTTTCATAAGGTTTGGAGTTGAATGTGCATGTGACCAGTTGAATTTCAGGTCGGCCCAAATAGGTCCTTCAAAACATCCTAATTCTGCTTCTTCCTCGATAATCTTCCGGGTAAGCTCCTCTGTATCTTTACTTGTTGTTCCCAGCGAAGCAGTTGTACTTGAAAATGGAATTCTGTGAATTAATTTTGATTTTCGGTTTGCCAACCGCATTCCTTCAATTATGGTTTCCCTAATCCATTCTTCACGCTGTGCCGGAGTCATCCCTCCCATACCTTCACCCAAAGTAAGCCCCATGCCGGTAAGTTTTGGATATTCTTCAAGCATTTGAGTAACACATTCTCTTGTATACTGTTTTATTATTTCTGAAGTATCACCAGGAACATAATAATCATGCTCAAGATTATCCATTGCTACATTATGAGCCTTTGCAAATTCAGGAGTGACAAAAATATTAAATGGAATTATGTATGTATCAATTGCCCTTTCGTCTGCCATTCGAATAATGGAATGAAAAAGCATTTGCCATTCTTTCATTTCAATATCGCTCCAGGGGCTTGCTTCCGGAAAATTCTTAGGTTTAATCAGGAATGTATAAGGATGCAGATTCCAAAGTGAAAGACCATTAAAACGATTCTCAACCATCATATCAAGAAATGTTTCCCAATAGCTTGTATCCCGACAGGTCTGATCATGTATATCAAGGGCATAACTATGGCGGTATGTATCCCATGGCAAATCATATTTTATTGTTCGGAAAGAAAGAAATGGTTTTTCGTTTCGGGCTATACAATTTTGCAGTTCGATACCATTTCGTAAGTCTTCAACTAAAGACAAGGCTCCATAAATCAAGCCTCTTTCATCGCCTCCGGTTATTTCAATCAATTTCTTATTAGTACTAATAGAAAATGACTCATTACCGAGAATAACTGAATCAATATTAAATTGTATTTCATTATCAGCAGATGAATTACTTATAGAATAATTATTTTCTCTTAAAGTTTTTTCCAATTTGGAAGCGGCATATAACTGTTGTTCTGAAGTTTTATCAAATTGTATATTTACAGATTGAGAAAAACAATTAAAATTTATTACAGAAATAAGTATAAGTACGATATTAATTTTTCTTTTCATCGGTAGGTAAAGTTTAATTTAAAGTAAAGAAAACAAAAAATATAATACCCGTATAAACAAAGAAGGCCGGAATAAATCCGGCCTTCTTTAATATATAAAAAATATACTATTTGTCTTTTTTGTCTTCAGAACCTTTCTCTTTTTTTGATTCTTCTTTTTTCACTTCTGCTTTAGGCTCTTCCTCTTTTGAAACCTCTTCTTCCGAAGTTTCAACTTCAGCTTTTACTTCTTCAGCAGATTCAGCAACTTCTTCTACAACTTCCGTTTCAACCTGAACTTCTTCCGCCACAGCTTCCGGTTCCGTTTCCACAACTTCAGCAACTTCCTCAACACTAGTTTCTGCTACTTCTTCAGCAACCTCAGCTACTACAGTATCTGATTTTTTAGCACCGCTTCCACCACGACGTGAACGACGTTTTTTAGGTTTTTGATCTTCTTCCTGTGCCGTAATCAGAGTTTCATTATAATCAACGAGTTCGATAATACACATATCAGCATTATCACCTAAACGGTTGCCTGTTTTTAAAATACGTGTATATCCACCCGGACGATCAGCAATTTTTCCGGATATTTCACGAAAAAGCTCAGTAACGGCTTCTTTATCTTTCAAATAACTAAAGACTACTCTTCTGGAGTGTGTTGTATCATCTTTAGCTTTAGTAATCAGCGGTTCCACAAACATTCTTAAAGCTTTTGCTTTTGCAACTGTAGTGGTTATCCGTTTATGTTGAATAAGCGAACTTGCCATATTCGCAAGCATTGCTTTTCTGTGAGCGGTTTTTCGGCTTAAATGATTAAATTTCTTATTATGTCTCATTACCTCTATTCCTTATCTAATTTGTATTTAGTTATATCCATACCGAAATTCAGGTTCATGCCGCTAAGCAAGTCATCCAATTCAGTAAGTGATTTTTTACCAAAATTCCTAAATTTAAGAAGATCATTACGGTTGTACTGAACCAGGTCGCCAAGCGTATCAACATCGGCCGCTTTCAAGCAATTAAGAGCCCTTACAGACAAGTCAAGGTCAACCAATTTGGTTTTCAATAACTGGCGCATGTGTAATACTTCTTCATCAAATTCTTCATTTGCAAATTTTTCATCTGAATCAAGAGTAATCTTTTCATCAGAAAACAGCATAAAGTGATAAATCAGAATTTTTGCAGCCTCTTTTAAAGCCTCCTTAGGGTGAACAGAACCATCGGTGCTGATTTCGATTATGAGTTTTTCATAGTCAGTTTTTTGTTCCACACGATAATTCTCAACGGCATATTTAACTTGTTTAATCGGAGTATAAATCGAATCGATAGGAATAACCCCAAATTCACTTTCAACCGGCTTATTTTCTATTGCCGGCACGTAACCACGTCCTTTGCTTATGGAAATTTCTAGCTGAAGTTTTACATCCGGTTCCATCCTACAAATTACCAATTCAGGATTTAATACCCTAAAACCAGTCATAAATTTGTTAATGTCGCCAGCAGTAAAAACTTCCTGCCCGGTAATATTAATTGATACCTTTTCGCTATCGAAATCTTCAACTTCTTTTTTAAACCGAATTTGCTTAAAATTCAGGATAATATCTGTAACATCTTCAATTACACCTTTAATCGTAGAAAATTCGTGATCTACTCCTTCGATTTTCACAGTTGTTATTGAATAACCTTCGAGCGATGATAACAAAATTCGACGAAGGGCATTACCTATTGTAATACCATAACCCGGTTCCAACGGACGAAATTCGAATTTCCCGAATTTATCATCGGACTCAATCATTATTACCTTGTCAGGCTTTTGGAATGCTAATATTGCCATAATACTGATAAATAAATTTATTATTTCGAGTACAACTCTACGATAAGCTGTTCTTTAATGTTTTCAGGGATTTCCTGGCGTTCGGGCAAATTAAGAAATTTACCTGCCATTTGTTCGATATCCCATTCCAACCATTCGTATCGGGCACTTCTGTGCGAATTAAGTGACTCAGTAATCTCTTCAAGAGATTTTGATCTTTCACGGACACCAACAACATCTCCGGGCCTTACCTGAAAAGAAGGGACATTCACAACATTTCCATTTACAGTAATATGTTTATGTCCTACAAACTGACGTGCTGCTGCACGGCTTTTTGCAACTCCCAAACGGAAAACCACATTGTCGAGCCTTGCCTCCAGCATTTGAAGCAATACCTCACCGGTAATTCCTTTTGATGCCTGTGCTTTTTTAAATAATCCCCGGAATTGACGTTCAAGTAATCCGTAGGTATATTTTGCTTTTTGTTTTTCCTTTAATTGTAAGCCGTATTCCGATTTTTTTCTCCTTTTTGATGATAAACCATGCATCCCGGGAGGATAGTTTTTATGTTCAAAAACTTTATCGGGTCCAAAAATAGGTTCTCCAAATTTCCTGGCTATCTTTGATTTTGCTCCTCTGTATCTTGCCATTTTTTTCTAACTTTTATAAATTAAACACGTCTTCTTTTAGCTGGCCTGCAACCATTATGTGGCAGAGGTGTTACATCAACAATCTCAGATACCTGAATACCAATTGTACTAATAGCCCTGATAGCAGATTCACGTCCGTTACCTGGTCCTTTTACATAAACTTTCACCTTACGAAGTCCAAGGTCGTATGCTGTTTTAGCGCATTCTTCCGCTGCAACCTGTGCAGCGTAAGGAGTATTTTTCTTGGAACCGCGAAATCCTTTTTTTCCCGCTGATGACCATGAAATAACTTCGCCATTACTATTAGCTAATGTAATAATGATATTATTAAAAGATGAGTGAATGTGTGCCTGACCCGTAGGTTCGACAACCACAACTCTTTTTCTACTTGATCCAGTCTTTTTTGCCATAACTTAACTAACTATTTAACAGCCTTTTTCTTATTAGCAACTGTTTTACGTTTACCTTTTCGAGTACGGGCATTATTTTTTGTGCTTTGCCCACGTACCGGTAATCCAATACGATGACGGATTCCACGATAACTACCGATATCCATCAATCGTTTAATATTCAATTGTACTTCAGAACGAAGTTCACCTTCAACTTTAAAGCTATCATTTATAACTTTACGAACAGCATTAAACTGCTCATCATCCCAGCTACTCACTTTCAGGTCTTTGTCAACTTTGGCTTCAGCCAAAATTGTATTAGCCCTGCTACGTCCAATGCCGTAAATATAAGTTAAAGCGATTTCGCCTCTTTTATTATCCGGTATATCAACACCAACTATACGTGCCATATAAATATTTTTTCAATTTTAGTTTATCCCTGACGTTGTTTAAACTTCGGATTTTTTTTATTAATCACGAATAAACGTCCTTTTCTTCGAACAATCTTGCAGTCTGCGCTGCGTTTTTTCACTGAAACACGAGTTTTCATTGTAAAGATCCTTAATTTTTATATCTAAAAGTTATCCTTCCCTTGGTTAAATCATACGGAGACATTTCCAGTTTTACCTTGTCGCCTGGTAGAATTTTTATATAATGCATACGCATTTTTCCAGAAATATGAGCTGTAATAATATGCCCGTTTTCTAATTCTACTCGGAACATCGCGTTAGATAATGCTTCGATTATCTTTCCGTCTTGTTCTATTGAAGGCTGTTTTGCCATAAATACTTGTTCTTTCTAATTTCTAATTCAATAAAATTAAATGTCGACAAAATATCTGCCTTTTTAAAACCTACAACTACTGTATGTTCATAATGGGCCGATGGCTTTCCGTCCAAAGTTTTTATTGTCCATCCGTCGTTATGCTGGTAAATTTTTCGGGTACCTGCGTTAATCATTGGCTCAATAGCTATTACCATTCCGGCTACCAATTTGTCGCCTTTATATTGCTTTCCAAAATTCGGCACATTTGGTTCTTCGTGAAGTTTGCGGCCAATTCCATGACCCGACAATTCTCTAACAACCGAACAACCTTCTTTTTCAGCAAATTGCTGAATTGAATTTCCAACAGCACCAATAAAATTCCCTTCAATAGCTTGTTCAATTCCTTTGGATAAGGCTTTAAAAGTGGTTTTACAAACTTGTATTTTTTCGTTGCTTACTTTGCCAACTAAAAAAGTAAAACAAGAATCGCCATAAAAACCATCTTTTTTAACACCACAATCAACAGAAACAATATCGCCATCCTGAATTCTGTAATCTGTAGGAATGCCATGTACAACGACATCATTTACTGAAATACACAATGAATTCGGGAATCCCTGGTAATCCAGGAATGCAGGATATCCCCCATTCTTTTTAATGAACGCTTGCGCAACCTGGTCTAACTCTAATACTGTTATTCCCGGCTGAATATTTCTAGCAACTCGTGCCAGAGTTTTGCTTACCAGCAAACAATTACTCCTGATTAACTCAATATCCTCCTTTGTTTTAAGGTAGATCAAAAGAGCTAATTACATCATTGACTGACCTCCTCCTGTTCGTCCTTTAATGCGGCCTGATTTCATCAAACCGTCATAGTGACGCATCAAAAGGTGGCTTTCAATTTGTTGTAAAGTATCAAGAACAACACCCACTAAAATCAGCAGTGAAGTTCCCCCATAAAAGTATGCAAAACTAGTATTAATACCAATTAGCATAGCAAAAGTAGGAAGAATTGTAACCAAACCAAGGAAAATAGATCCTGGCAAGGTAATCCTCGACATTACTGTATCGAGAAATTCAACAGTTTTTTTACCTGGTTTTACACCCGGGATAAATCCACCATTTTTCTTCATGTCTTCTGCCATTTGAGTCGGATTAATAGTAATTGCAGTGTAAAAGTATGTAAATGCAACTACCAGCAAAAACTGGGTCATATTATACCAGAATCCAACGTTATTTGCAAATGCATTCGCAAATTTGCTCATCCCTTCTGAGTTAGCAAAACCTGCTAATGTCATAGGAACGAACATAATTGCCTGTGCAAAAATAATTGGCATTACACCTGCAGCATTAACCTTTAACGGTATATATTGGCGAACACCTCCAAACTGTTTATTACCAACAATCCGTTTAGCATACTGCACCGGAATTCTGCGGGTTCCCTGAACGAGCATAATACATGCCATAAAAACAACATACAAGATTAAAAACTCGACCAAGAATAACACAAGCCCTCCTCCTTGTTGACTAATCCGGGAAGCAAATTCCTGGAAAATAGATTGTGGCAAACGGGCAATTATACCAATCATGATAATAAGTGAAATACCATTACCAATACCATTGTCGGTAATTCTTTCACCCAACCACATTACAAACATTGATCCGGCTGTTAAAATAATTATCGATGAAACAGTGAACATTGTTCCCTGTAAAGCGAAGGCCGATTCAGGTAACTGCGCATGCAAATTAGCCAGATATGCCGGCGATTGGAAAATTAGAATAATTACGGTAAGATACCTGGTAATCTGGTTAATTTTCCTTCTTCCTGACTCACCCTCTTTCTGCAACCTCTGGAAATAGGGTACAGCGATTCCCATTAACTGAATCACAATTGAGGCAGAAATATATGGCATAATCCCTAAAGCAAAAATCGATGCTTGTGAGAATGCACCTCCCGAAAACATATCCAGCAACCCAAGCAACCCATCAGAAGTTTGTGTTTTCAAATTAATTAGTTGAGCCGGATCAATTCCGGGGAGGGATACAAACGATCCCAAGCGGTATATTAACAAAAAGAAAAGGGTAGTCCCAATCCTCGTTCTGAGGTCTTCGATTTTGTAAATATTCTTTAGGGTCTCTATAAATCGTTTCATTACAGCTTAGAGTATTTCAGTAGTTCCGTTTATTTTTTCAATCGCTTCTTTGGCACTTTTAGAAAAAGCATTTGCTTTTACAG
>JABMQB010000571.1 GCA_013203525.1 Mariniphaga sp. | reverse complement strand
GGGAAGAGGATGAGAAATTTAAGTTTGAAAAAGGTGAGAATGGGAATTGGAACCTTCGGTTAAAAACTGGTGACCTAAATCATGAAGACCTTTATGCTCTTTCCATTCATTGGAATGGAGGCAGTGACAAACGAATTCCTGCCTGGGCAACACGTGTTGTTCAGGATGAAAACACACATATATTTAATGCCCAGGTATGGTTGCCCGAAAAACCATTTAAATGGAAGAATAAGAAAACTGAATTAAGAACTGAAAATCCCTTGATTTATGAAGCACATATCGGGATGGCAGGTGAAGAAGAAAGGGTGCATACTTATAACGAATTCAGGAAAAATACTTTGCCTAAAGTAAAAGAAAACGGGTACAATACAATCCAGTTTATGGCCATACCAGAGCATCCTTATTATGGAAGTTTTGGATATCATGTTTCAAGTTTTTTTGCTCCATCATCACGTTTCGGAACTCCCGAAGAATTAAAACAATTAATTGATGAAGCACATGGAATGGGCATAGCTGTTATTATGGATCTGGTGCATTCACATGCTGTAAAAAATGAAGTGGAAGGCCTTGGGAATTATGATGGTACACGATATCAGTTTTTTCACGATGGCCTAAAAGGAGAACATCCGGCATGGGATTCATACTGTTTTAATTATGGCAAAAATCAGGTGATTCATTTCCTTCTTTCAAATATAAAATACTGGCTCGAAGTTTTTAATTTCGATGGCTTTAGATTCGATGGTGTTACCAGCATGCTTTATTACAACCACGGTCTTGGTAAAGCATTTACAAACTACGATGATTATTTTGGAGGTAATACTGATCAGGAAGCGATTGTATATTTTAAACTAGCAAATCAATTGATTCATGAAATTAAACCCAATGCAATTTCTATTGCAGAAGATATGAGCGGAATGCCCGGATTGGCATCATCGGTCGATGATTATGGATTAGGATTTGATTTGAGGATGGCTATGGGATTACCCGATTTCTGGATAAAAACCATCAAAGAAAAATCGGATAATGAATGGGATATGGGTGAATTATTCCATCAGCTTACCTCAAAACGGATGGATGAAAAAGTTGTTAGTTATGCCGAATCTCATGACCAGGCTTTGGTGGGAGACAAAACAATAATTTTCCGGTTGATCGACAAGGAGATGTATTTCAGTATGCGGAAAGACCAGCAAAATATGATTGTTGAGCGGGGAATTGCCTTGCATAAAATGATCAGGTTGGCAACACTTTCTGCTGCTGGTGGAGCCTATCTTAATTTTATGGGGAATGAATTTGGGCATCCTGAATGGATCGATTTTCCTCGCGAAGGGAATGCATGGTCCTATAAACACGCCCGCAGAATCTGGAGCATTGCTGAAGATACAGATTTGAAGTTTCATTGGCTTTACGATTTCGATAAAGAGATGATAAATTTTGTTGATTCATCGAACCTGCTTTCTTATCCTTCGGTTGACAGTGTTGTTGAAAATAAACCCGATAAAGTACTGGCATTCCATCGGGGACCATTCTTATTTGTATTTAATTTTAATCCATCGCAATCATTTACCGATTATGGTATTCCATTAGGTGCCGGCAAATACAGGATTATACTAAATACCGATTCAGGAAGTTTTGGTGGGTACGACCGTGTTGATGAAAAACTGGCATATTATACACTTCCGGCAGGAGATGCCAAGAGCCAACATTATTTAAAACTTTACTTTCCTGCACGAACAGCATTGGTTTTGAAAAGAGAAGAGATTAAAAAAGGTTAATAGATGAAGTTTTTTACTGAAGTTGAGATTCCCGGTTTCCCCGCTAAAATTGATTATTCATCAAAAATAATTATGATGGGGTCGTGCTTTGCTGAGGAGATTGGGGCAAAACTTCAGAAGTTAAAATTTAATATCGACATAAATCCATTTGGTATTTTATACAACCCGGTTTCAATTGCAAACAGCCTTAAAATACTGATCAAAAAAAGAATGTTTAAGCCAGGTGACCTGTATTTCAAAGATGGGCTTTGGTTTAGTTTTTCACATCATGGCAGGTTTTCTTCCGAAGACAGGGATAAAGCCCTGGAACAAATAAACTCACGAATAGAGGCTGGAGCAGAAAACATAAGAAATGCCGATTATCTATTCCTGACTTTTGGTACTGCATGGGTGTATGAATTAAATTCCACCGGGCAAGTGGTTTCAAATTGCCATAAAGTACCTGCCGGTGAATTCAGAAGGTATCGTCTACCGGAACCCGAAATTTCCGAAGTTTACCGTGATGTGCTTGACGAACTTTGGGAAATAAACCCAAATCTTAAAGTTGTGTTTACAGTAAGTCCCATCAGGCACTGGAAGGATGGGGCAGTAGAAAACCAGGTAAGTAAAGCAACATTATTACTAGCGATTAATAATATTATTGGAAACTACGGTAATAATCAATGCAATTATTTCCCTTCATATGAAATTGTAATGGATGAATTGCGTGATTACCGGTATTATGCTGCTGATATGCTCCATTTGTCAGACGTTGCAATAAACCTTATCTGGAAAAAATTTGAACAAGCACTGATTCATGAGGAATCGCAAAATATTTCAGAGGAGATTCTAAAAATTCAAAAGGCTGTTGAGCACAGGCCTGTAAATATGAAAACACCGGAGTTTAAAAAATTCATAACAAATGGTTTATTGAAAGTCAATAATTTATTAGAAAAACACCCTTATCTTAATTTAAAATTAGAAAAGGATTACTTTGAAGAACAAATAAGGAATTTATAAGTCATAATATATTTGAAAGTTTAGTTTTGGTAATTCCAACCTGACTATTCCGGGAACATTAAAATGCCTTAACCTATGAGCTACCTTAAATTTGATAAAGGGCAACTTGTAAATCTTGAATATTCTTTAAATAAGGAAATTCTTCGTTCGAATCGTGCCGGATCGTATATCAGTACTACACTGAACGGGTGTAATACTCGAAAATATCATGGATTATTGGTGACACCCATTAAAGAATTTTTAGGAGAAAAGCATGTTTTACTATCATCTCTTGACTCAACAATAGTACAACATGGTGCTGAATTCAATTTGGGCATTCATCGTTTTGAGGGAGGGCATTACGAACCCAAAGGGCATAAATATATCCGTGATGTTGAGTTTGATAAAATACCCAAAATAACCTATCGGGTAGGTGGCGTTGTTCTTACAATGGAAAGAATATTAGTAGAAAAAGAACAACAGGTAATTGTAAAATATACATTGGAAGATGCCCATTCACCAACTATTCTACGGTTACGTCCGTTTTTGGCATTTAGAGCCATTCACAATCTGAGCAAAGCAAACCTTTATATAAATCAAAAATTCACAAAAATAAATAATGGAATAAAAGTCAGGTTATATGGCAACTATCCTAACCTGCAAATGCAATTAAATAAAAAATGTGAATTTATTCCGGTACCCGACTGGTACTATAATATCGAATACACAAAAGAAAAATCAAGGGGATATGAATACCTCGAAGATTTGTATGTGCCGGGTTATTTCGAAATCCCGATAAAAAAAGGTGAGAGTATATTGTTTTCAGCATCCACTTCCGAAGCAAATACAAGGTTCTTAAAAAAACAGTTTAAGGAAGAATTAAATAAGAGAAGTATTCGTTATGATTTCCTGAGTTTTTTGCAGAATGCTTCAGAACAGTTTGTATTGAAAAAAGGAAATGAAACGGATGTAATTGCAGGCTTTCCATGGTATGGAAGTTTTACCCGCCAAACATTTATTGCACTACCTGGATTAGTGGAGTCTATTGATGATGTTGATTTATTTAGTAGAGTTTTAAAAACATATTCAAAATATTTAAAATATGGGCTTTTCCCCAAAAGCATTGATGAGAAAGAACCTGATTATAATTCTACAGATTCACCTTTATGGTTTTTCTGGGCAATTCAACAATGGTATAAAAAGGAAGGCAACGGGAAAATTATTTGGAAAGAATTTGGTAAAGCATTAAAATCAATTTTGAACATATATAGAAATGGGCTTTCTTTCAATAATAAAATGCTCAATAACGGATTAGTATATGCTGGGAAGGAACATACTCCACTAACCTGGATGGATTCAACTATAAAAGGTAACCCGGTTATTCAGCGAAAAGGACTTACAGTTGAAATTAATGCCTTGTGGTATAATGCAGTTTGTTTCGCAGTTGATTTGGCTGAACAAGCCAATGACCACATTTTTTTGATGGAATGGGAAGGGATTCATGAAAAAATTAAGGATTCATTTCAGAAAACTTTCTGGAACAAAGATGTTGGGCATCTGGCCGATTATGTGGATGGCGATCATGTAGATATGTCGGTTCGCCCCAATATGCTTATTGCCACTGCCCTTGATTTCAGTCCGCTAACCAGAGAACAGAAAAAAAGTGTATTAAGCATTTGCCGCGATCAGTTGTTAACACCTCGTGGTTTACGAACGCTTTCGCCTGATCATCCTAAATATAAAGGTGTAATTGAAGGAAATCCGGAAGAACGTGAGCTGGCAATTCATCAGGGTGCAGTTTGGCCCTGGCTGATCCGGTTTTTTGTAGAAGGATATTTGAAAGTCCATAAACGTGGAGGAGTACCATTTGTAAAAAAACTAATGGAAGGCTTTGAAGAGGAATTAAGTGAACATTGTATCGGAACTCTTTCTGAAACATATAACGGAAATCCTCCGCATCGGGCTAAAGGAGCGATATCGCAGGCATGGAATGTGGCTTCGGTTGTTGCAGCTTATAAAATGATTCAGGAATATGAAAATCAATAAAATGGCGGGGATATGAAAGTATTAATGTTTGGATGGGAGTTCCCCCCGCATATTTCCGGAGGGCTTGGTACTGCCTGTTATGGATTAACAAAAGGCCTTGCAGAGTTCGAAGATATTGAAGTTACATTTGTTGTTCCTAAAGCTTTTGGCGATGAGGATCAAAGCACAATGCAATTAATCGGGGCAAACAATATTCCGATATCTAAAAAACAAATCTATTTTGAAGATATTCAGAAAAAGATTGATTACTATGAAGTTGACTCTGAAATTATTCCTTATACCGATCCTGAAGAATTCTGGCAGTTAAAAAGTAAAAAGTATTCAAAAAGATCACAGTTTGTAAATACCGATGAGGATGGGAAGATTGAATTTTCCGGTCAGTATGGAACTGACTTAATGCATGAGATTTGGAACTATTCATTGGTTGCCGATGTGATTGCCCGTGACAGTGAATTTGACCTTATACATGCCCACGATTGGCTTGCATATCCGGCCGGCATTGCTGCAAAAAAGCGAACAGGAAAACCGCTGGTGATACATGTCCATGCCACCGATTTCGACCGAAGCGGAGGAAGTGTAAATCCGCAGGTATATGCCATGGAACGGGAAGGAATGGAAGCGGCCGATCAGATAATCACGGTTAGTAATCTTACCCGTAATATTGTAATCGAAAAATATGGGGTAAATCCCGATAAAATAACAACTGTATATAATGCTGTAGAACCGGTTAGCGACAAAGAAGGATTGAAAATTAAAAAAGGGATTGATGAAAAAATTGTTACTTTTTTGGGTCGGATAACCATGCAAAAAGGGCCTGAATATTTTGTGGAAGCAGCCAACCTTGTACTTCAAAAAATAGATAATGTACGCTTTGTGATGGCAGGGGGTGGCGATATGATGGATGCAATTATTCATCGAACAGCACAATTAAAAATATCTGATAGGTTCCATTTTACAGGTTTTCTGCGTGGCGATGATGTTTTTCAAATGTTACGCATGAGCGATGTATTTGTAATGCCTTCGGTATCTGAACCTTTTGGAATAGTACCGCTTGAGGCAATGCAGTCGAATGTGCCGGTTATTATTTCTAAACAATCTGGCGTATCTGAGATATTGAAATATGCCATTAAAGTTGATTTCTGGGATGTGAATGCAATGGCTGATGCCATATATGGTTTGGTAAATTATCCATCCCTATCAGGGCTATTTAAAAAATTTGGGAAAGAGGAAGTTGAAGATTTGAAATGGAAATATTCAGCAAAAAATGTAAGGGATGTTTATTTTAAAACACTGGGAGTAGAAACAGAGCAAACTGAAACAATTTAAAATTAGAAAGATGAAGTCAATATGTTTATTTTTCCAGGTTCACCAACCATTTAGGTTCAGGAATTACCGGTTTTTTGAAATTGGGAACGACCATTATTATTACGACGATTATGCCAACGATACCATATTGCAAAGGGTGGCAGAAAATTGTTATCTACCCAAAAATAAAATTTTGCTCGATTTAATTGATAAGAATAAAGGGAAATTTAAAGTAGCCTTTTCAATTTCGGGTACTGCTCTTGAACAATTTCAATTATATGCTCCTGAAGTAATTAAATCATTTCAGGAACTGGCTAAAACAGGTTGTGTTGAATTCCTTACCGGAACATTCTCTCATTCATTGGCATCCTTATCTGACAAAATAATTTTTGAAGAACAGGTAAGCAGGCATGGCAAAAAAATAATTCAATTATTTGGGCAAAAGCCAAAGGTTTTTGTTAATACCGAGATGATTTATTCCGATGAAATAGGTAAACAGGTGGCAGGCTTAGGTTTTGATGGAATGTTAACCGAAGGGGCAAAACATGTGTTGGGTTGGAAAAGCCCGAACTTTGTATATGTGAATGCCATTAATCCAAAGCTTAAGGTTTTAATGAGGAACTTTAAACTCAGCGATGACCTTACATTCCGGTTTTCAAATAATAACTGGTCGGAGTTCCCTTTAACATCTGAAAAATTTGTTGGATGGATTCAGGAAATTGAAGATAAAGATGAAATCATAAACCTGTTTATGAACTATGAAACTTTTGGTGAAATTCAGCCTGAAGAGTCAGGTATTTTTGATTTTTTGAAATCATTTCCTTCAAAAATTTTGGAATCGCAGGAACTAAAATTTGCCACTCCTTCAGAAATAATAAAAGAGAACCAACCTGTTTCGACAGTGCATGTACCCAATCCGATTTCATGGGCCGATGAAGAACGCGATCTTTCAGCATGGATTGGAAATGAACTTCAGAATGAAGCATTCAGCAAATTGTATATGCTAAAAGAAAAGATGAATTCTTGTAGTGATGAGGATATTCAAAAGGACTGGAATTATCTTCAGGGATGTGACCATTTTTATTACATGTCGACAAAATTTTTTAGCGATGGTGAAGTTCACAAATTTTTTAATCCATATAACTCACCTTATGAGGCATTTATTAATTACATGAATGTTCTTTCTGATTTTAAACAACGCCTTGTTTCAATTGTTAAAGATCCCAGTATTTCATTGGAGGTTTCATCGTTAAATAGAATTATTGAAGAAAAGGACAATGAGATAAAAAAATACAAAACTGAAATAAACCGCCTTAAAAAACAGAGAACAAAAAACGTTGCTAAAAAGTAGTACAATCATATCATTTTAATTTAAGTATTAAATAATTGAATATTTCAATTAAGAATGTATTTTTGCACCTCATTTTTTTGAGGGAAATTAATATAATTGGAAAGAATAAGGAAAGATAAAAATGGAATCAAATAAAAATACACATATACAACCACCGGCGATAAATGACCCGGTTTGGAAAAAATTTATTGTTGAATCAGAGCTGCCGGAAAAGCTTTCTCCATTGCGGGAAATGTCAAGGAATTTATGGTGGACATGGAGTATCGATGCACGTAACATTTTTGAATGTATCGATGAAACAATATGGGAAGCGTGCGAACATAATCCAATTGTTTTGCTCGAAGAGGTTAATTATAAGCGTTTAAAAGAGCTTGAAAATGATGACCACTTTATTGAAGAGATGCATAAAGCATACGATATATTTAAGGAATATCTACGTGAAAGAGAAATAAAGGAAGGGCCTTCAATTGCGTACTTTAGTATGGAGTATGGATTGCATGATAGTCTGAAAATATTTTCAGGAGGGCTTGGAATTCTTGCCGGTGATTACTTAAAACAGGCGAGTGATTCAAATGTTAACCTTGTAGGTGTAGGACTGCTATATCGTTATGGGTATTTTAAACAAACACTGAATCTTCATGGCGAGCAAATGGCCAATTATGAATCTCAGCATTTCTCAAAAATTCCGGTTCATCCGGCATTTGACAAGGACGGTAATTGGGTTCAAATTGAAGTTGAATATCCGGGACGCACATTAAAAGCTAAGGTTTGGGAAGTTCATATAGGGTCTGTTAAACTTTATTTACTCGATGCTGATATATCGGCTAATAGTCCGGAAGACCGGTTTGTAACTCATCACCTTTATGGGGGGGACAATGAAAACCGGTTGAAACAGGAAATTTTATTGGGAATTGGTGGAATAAAAGCACTTCGCAAATTAGGACATAAGTCTGATATCTACCATTGTAATGAAGGGCATGCTGCATTTATTGGTATTGAAAGAACGGCTGAATATATTTCTAATCAAAATCTTTCTTATGCTCAGGCAAAAGAAGTTGTAAGAGCTTCAACCTTGTTTACTACTCATACTCCGGTTCCGGCAGGGCACGACTCATTTCATGTAAGTATGTTTGAAAATTATATGAGGTCTTTTGCTGTGAAACTTGACCTTTCATGGGATGAGTTTTTAATGCTTGGAAAAACAAATCCCAATGAAGATCATTTTAACATGAGTTTTTTGGCCAGCCATATGTCTCAGGGAATTAACGGTGTAAGTAAATTACATGGCGATGTAAGTAAAACAATCCTGAAAGATTTATTTAAAGGATTCCTGGAAGAAGAACTTGAAATTGGATATGTGACCAATGGTGTGCATTATTGTACATGGGCTGCACAGGAATGGAAAAAAATCCACAAAAAATATTTTGGGAAAGGATTCCCAATGAACCAGTTGGATAAAGAAGTTTGGCAGGATATTTATAAAGTTGATGATGAAGAGATTTGGAAATTACGCCAGAATCTTCGTCTGAAAATGATTGACTATATCAAACAACGATTTACTGATAACTGGATTAAACGCAATGAAAATCCAAAACTAATTAGCGAAATATTGGGTGAACTGAACCCAAATGCCCTTACTATTGGTTTTGCTCGAAGGTTTGCTACTTATAAAAGGGCTCATCTTTTATTCAGAAATACAGAAAGGCTTGCTGAGATTTTAAATAATCCTGAAAAACCGGTACAATTTTTATTTGCTGGGAAAGCTCACCCTGCCGATAAAGCCGGACAAGATCTGATCAAACACATTGTTGAAATCTCAAAACGGCCCGAGTTTATCGGGAAAATTCTGTTTGTCCAGAATTACGATATGAACCTGGCTAAAATGTTGCTTCAGGGAGTTGATGTGTGGTTGAATACTCCAACCCGCCCGCTTGAGGCCTCGGGTACCAGCGGTGAAAAAGGAGTAATGAATGGAACTCTTCATTTTTCAGTACTCGACGGATGGTGGGTTGAAGGATATAAAAAAGATGCAGGTTGGGCACTCCCTCTCGAAAGGGCATATGATGTGCAGGATTTCCAGGATGAACTGGATGCAGAAACTATTTATACAATTCTGGAAGATGAAATCATGGAAGTCTTTTATGACAGGAATAAACACGGAATTCCTGAACGATGGATTGGTTTTATTAAAAATACACTGGCTCAGGTATCTCCTGATTTTACTACTGCACGTATGATTCACGATTATCAGGAACGTTATTATAATCCGCAGTTTGAGAGAACACAAAAAATAGTTGCCGATGATTTTAGGTTGGCAAAAGAACTGGCAGATTGGAAAACAAAAGTCAGCTCAATGTGGAATCAGATCGAGGTGAAAGATGTACAGGTTTCCGATGGTATTGAGAATGCAATGAAAGTTGGAAATTTTTATCCGGTAAAGGTTGCAATTGACCTGAAGGGATTAAACAGCCATGAAGTTGGGTTAGAAATGGTAATAACTCAAAATGGAGGCGATAATCCGCATAAATTAATTGATAAAATAGAATTTGATGTTGAACAGGTTGAAGGAAGTATTTGTATATACAAACTCAATATGCATCCGGTAAATGCCGGATCATTCAACTACTCAATGAGGTTATTCCCAAAAAACGAAAACTTACCTCACCGCCAGGATTTTGGGCTGGTGAAATGGATTTAAAATAAAAGTTCACGCAAAGAACGTAAAGATTTTCGCAAAGGCCCGCAAAGAATAATTGAATGCTTTGCTGGCATAGCGCTTCTTAAAAACCTTTGCGTGAACTTTATAATTTTCCATAACCTCCCCCTCCCGGCGTTTCAATCACAAACTGGTCACCCGCTTCAAGGTTAGAGTTTTGGATTGAATCCAGTTTTTCAACTATTCCGTTTTTTCTAATTACCATCTGGCAACCCGGTTTCCCCGGGTCTCCTCCGTCTAATCCAAATGGACCCTCTTTTCTACGTTGAGTTAATACCGAAAGGTTGACCGGTTCAAGGAAGGTGATTTTACGAATTACACCATCGCCTCCATTCCATTTACTTTTACCTCCTGAGTTTTTCCTAACCCTAAATTCATCAAGTCTTACCGGATAACGATGTTCCATAATTTCCGGATCGGTAATGCGGGTATTGGTCATGTGGTGGTGGACTGCACTTGCTCCATGAAATCCATTTCCTGCTCCACAACCTCCGCAAATGGTTTCGTAATAGCCAAAGTTTTTATTTCCGAAAAGTGTGTTGTTCATGGTTCCCTGGCTCGCAGCCATAACTCCAAATGCTTTTAATAAAGTATCGGTTAAACGCTGACTGATTTCTACATTTCCTCCAACTACTGCCGGGCATTTTTTTGCATCAGAGGGAAAATCCGGATTGAGCATCCCTTTTGGAATATGTAATGCCACAGGTTCAAGCAAACCGTCGTTTAAAGGGATGGGTTCATTGAGTAATAAACGCAAAACATAAATAGTTACGCTATTCACAATAGCAGTTGTAGCATTCATATTCCCGGAATGGACATCGGATGTGCCGGTAAAATCAACATCGCATAATCCATCTGTAATTTGCACATTTACTGAAAGTTTTGATCCGTCATCAAGGAACTCAGTTGCCGAGTAATTTCCATCGGGGAATTTTCGTAAGGTATCACGCATTTTTAAAGAGGCATGTTCTTTTAAAAGTTTTAAATAGGATAAGACTTTGTTCTTTCCATGTGTTTTTATAAGTGTTAGAAATGCTTGTTCTCCATTTCGGTTGGCAGCCAGAGCAGCATTCAGATCGGCAAGGTTTTCATTTATTGAGCGAGTTGGGTAAGCGGCATTTATTAAAATATTTTCTATTCCTTCCCAATTGACTTTCCCTTTTTTTACCAGATAGAAAGGAGAAATAACAACTCCTTCTTCTTCCAGGTTTTTTGCATTAGGTGGCATCGATCCGGGGCTTATCCCTCCAATTTCACTGTGGTGTGCGCGGTTGACCACAAAACCAATTCTTTCCTCTTCAGAAAAGACAGGAGAAACAACAGTTACATCGGGCAAATGTGATCCTCCATATCCGGGATGGTTGGTTACAATAGTATCTCCTTCTTTAAACGAATAATTTTTAATCAAAGTTCTGACACATACACCCAGCCCTCCCAAATGAACCGGAATATGAGGAGCATTGGCAACAAGAAAACCATTGGAATCAAGCAAAGCACATGAAAAATCGAGGCGTTCTTTAATGTTTACTGAGAGTGCTGTACGTTGAAGCATAGCTCCCATGTTTTCAGCAATCGCCATAAACCGGTTAGTAAAAAGTTCAAGTTCTGTTTCATTGCTTTTAATTTGCTTCTTTTCTTTTTTTAGCTCTTCTGTTTTCTGAAGAATGGCTGTATTATTCGAATCTATTTGTAGATTCCAACCCTCTTTAACAAATGTTGTACTGTATTTGTCAAGAAATAATGAAGGTCCATTCAGGAATGCGCCCGGTGAATTATTTTCCCTAAAATAAACGGGTGATAAATTCTCAAGAGAATGCTCAGGTTTAGCGGTATACTTTTTTGTTAATTCTGAATCTGTTGATTTCTTTTCTTTTTTGGTTGAAACAATTACTCGAACAGCTTCAACTTCTATTGGACGATTGCTAATTGTATGCCCGTATAATTTTTTGTATGCCTCATGAAAGTTACCTTCCAGTTTTTCAGGATTTTTATATAGAATTTCCAGGCTTGAATCCTGACCTTTAATACGCATAAAAATCATTTTTTGGCGAACCTCAATTCTATTGTTATGTATTCCTTCAGTCATTAACTGTGCTTTGGCTTCTTTTTCAAGTTCCAACATCAACCATGGGAGTTTTATTTTAATTGAGTTGAATTCAGTCAAAATTTGTTTTTCAGCACATCGTTCGATTTGAGCACTGCCAATTCCATAAGCACTTAAAAGACCCGCATCGCTAGGTAGAAGGATGTTGTCTATTCCCAATATTTCAGCTATATCGCAGGCATGTAGTCCTCCGGCACCGCCAAAAGCAACCATTGTAAATTCTTTTGGATTGTATCCTTTTGAAATAGAAATTTTACGGATGGCACCTGCCATTATTTCATTGGCTATATCAATAAATCCATTCAGGATAACTTCTTTATTTTGTTGGATTCCCGATTTTTCCTGAATTTCCGTGATTAATTGTTCCAGCCTTTCTTCAGCAGCATTTTTAAATACGGGTATTCCAAACTGGCTTGGATCAAGACGGTTTGCTAGAAGGTTTACATCGGAGATAGTAAATGGTCCACCGGCACCATAACAGGCAGGTCCCGGGAATGCTCCGGCACTTTTCGGGCCTACATTGAGTTTGTACCCGTCATACCAGCAAACAGAGCCGCCACCTGCAGCTACTGTTTCAATGGCAATTGCAGGGCTGTTAATTCGGGCATCACCAACTTCAAGTTCAAAACGGTAGTCAAAACCTTTATCAATTCTTGAAACATCGGTGCTTGTTCCTCCCATATCAAAGGTGATGAGTTTTTTAAAACCACTTTGTTCGCCAATAATTGAAGCACCAACTACACCACCTGCCGGACCACTTAATAAACTGTCTTTCGGATGGAAATTATTTGCATTAATAAGTCCACCGGCACTGGTCATGATGTGAAACTTATGGTTGCCAATTTTTTCTGAAATTCGATCGACATATTTGTGGATGATAGGAGAGAGGTACGCATTAACAACCGTTGTTTCCCCCCGGTTTAAAATTTTAATTAAGGGTGAAAGTTCGTGTGAAACCGAAATAAAATTCAGCCCTGATTCTTCAAGAATTTGCCTGACCTTAATTTCATGGGAAGGATTTTGATAAGAATTCATCAATGCAATGGCACCCGATTCGATACCATCTTTTATAATGGATTGCAATTGTTTTTTAAGTTTTTCCGGATCAAGCGGTTTTAAAATATTTCCTTTTGAATCAATCCGCTCATCAATCTCCAAAATGATGCTGGTGATCTGTTTCCTTTTTTTCACCTCCATGGCAAAAATATCGGGACGTGCCTGGTCACTGATTTCGAGTAAATCACGAAATCCTTTGGTAACTATTAAAAGAGTTTTCGCACCTTTCCGTTCTAATAATGCATTGGTTCCTTTTGTTGACCCAAGCTTAAATGTGAGGTCTGGAAAATTTTCATTTAAAGCGGTTTGCGTAATTAGCCTTGCACCAAGTATCGGTGCTTCTTCATTGCTGAAAATTTCAAAATTTAAACCTTTTATTTTTTCAAATTCAGCTACAGATTGATCCAGTTTTAGGATATTGCTTTTGATATCATATTCAGAGATAGATATATCGGGCTTATCTGATTGTAATATGCGGAATGAAAATCCTTTAAGAATATCGCACGGCAGGTTCCACGATTCTGAAATTGTAAATGTATTTTCTGAGATACACTCTTTTATTGTACCACGCAGGCTACCATTACTTAATACTTTTTGACGGTAGGTTTTTCCTGTATTGTCAATCCCGATGCAATCGGTAAAAGTTCCGCCGGTATCAATATATATCTGAAAACTTTTATTCATTTTTTCTTTTTGTTGTTTGTTTCCAGACCAGAATTGTAATTATCACAGACAAACCAGCAATAATTTGTAATAACCAATTGGGAGATGTTTGCCCGGGAAAAAACATATTGTGAAAAACTTTGGTAGCATTGTTTAAACCGATGACAATCGTTATTGCAATAATTAAAATCATGGCAATATTTAAAATCATGGAATTTGCCCATTTTTCGCCCATCAATTTTTTATTATTGACTGCTACAAAAAGGAAGATGCTGATAAACGGGAGTAAAAATCCGTTTAATGCCTGAGCAAGTATAATGGCTGGGATTGGTTTTATATTGGTTATTGCGAAAACAATCCCGGCAAGCAAAACAAGTATCCAACCTAACCTGAAATTCCATGATCCCGGATTCCATTTTTCAGGTTTTTTATTTCCGAAAACACTTTTGATAGTAATAGCAGAAGCTAATGGAGCTGTAACTGCCGAAGTAAAACCTGCAGCAAACAAACCAAAGCCAAGCATATATTTCCCAGCCGTGCCCATTTTATCAGTAAGAGCAGAAGCCAGATTTTCAAATGAAAAAGTTCCGACTACTGACGTTCCTACAATCAATACTGCCATGGAAAAAATTCCACCTAGTATTATTGCAACTGTAATTCCAAAACGCATTTCATTAACACCTTGGTTTTTGGCTGTTATGCCTGATCCGAGGAAAAGATTATAAGGTACAATGGTTGTTCCGATCAAACCCAATACTAGCAATCCGGCTTCCGGATTTTTAGGAATGCGTGGAATAAATGCTCCTTTCAGAATTTCAGAAAAAGGGATTTGAATAGTTAAAGCTGTAACAAGAAAAATAATTCCCATAAAAGCAACAATCACACCCATAATGGTTGATATAATTTTTAATGAGGGAATACTTAAAACTATTGCTGCCAGTGCTGCAATTATTAATACAAATCCCCATGCTGGCAGGTTAAATACCAATTGTGACCCGGCAACAGCACCGATGATATTCCCCATTTCGTAAGCGGCGGCCCCAACCACAATAGCACCAATTACCAGTATAAGAATTGCTATTTTTGATTTTTTGTTTTCGAATTGAAAAGCTATGGCTTGCCCCAGATTTTTCCCTGATGCTATAGTTAAACGTGCGCTGGCCTCCTGCAACACCAAGCAGGCAATGGTTGAAAACAGCAATGCCCAAAGTAGTTCGGTGCCAAACATTGCACCCGATTTGGCTGCAGTTGTAATAGTCCCTGGTCCGATAAAAGCTGCCGAAACAACCGACCAGAACAGGATATTCAGAATGCGTGATTTTGTTGACATAAATTTTTTTCAATTAGCCCAAATATAACTAATCAAAATTCCTCTTTAAAAATTAATTGTATGATGCAGCATAAAATAATTGATTATTAATCGTTTATTCACTAATTTTGAATTAGTGCTAAATACTTTAAATATATTAACAAGTAATGATTGATTTATTAAATTAAAATGAAATATGATCAATTATACATACATAAGACAAAACTTCAGAGAAGCAGTCCATTTTCTGGCTGTTGGTTCAGGCGATGTTCGGAGTAGGCTTATTCAAGCTAATAGAGCATTAGTTCACCTAAAGAGAGTAAAAATACCTGATGAACTTCAACCTGATTGGGATTGGATTCAAAAGGAACTTAATAAATTTGGATCTATTACAAGAGACGATGGATCAGTATTTCGAGGGATCAGTTGAACATACCTGTAGTAGGATTAAAAATAAAACAGGAGTTAAGATTGCTCAAAGGATATGGGATATATATCTTAAATTCTTATAGTGATTACGATTAATCTAATTGAAGTAAAAAATATATAAATCATGAGAATTATAATATTAATTGTAATAATAATTATAGCAAATAAAGTAAATGGGCAATCCTGTGACGATATTACAATAAACTACGATAAATTTACAGAAGTTAAATCCTATGTATCTACATCCTTTGATATAAAACTGCCAAGTTTAAAAGATACAAAAAGTTTGCAGATCTCTGTTGATAAAAAAATATTAGGATTAACCTGTTGTGCGGTTTAAAATGTTAATAAAAATCTAAATAAATAACAATAAAAAAGCTATGCATAAATTTGATATTCAATATCTTAAAAGTAAAAAACACCACTTCAATACTTCTATTAT
>JABMQB010000570.1 GCA_013203525.1 Mariniphaga sp. | reverse complement strand
GTACTTGACATTTTTCATGATGTAAGAGGTGAAACATGGATTGGCACAAGAGGCGGACTAAATCTGCTTGCCAGAAGTAAACAGGTATTTAACAATTTTAGTGCACTTCCGGGCGACAACAATTATTTAAACAGTAGCATTATTTACGCTTTTTGGATTGATAAAAATGGAAAAATTTATATTGGGACTGAAGATGGAGGAATAAATATTTTTGATCCAAACTTAGGTGAATACGAATATCTTACAACAAATGAAAACGATCCTAATTCTATATCGCAAAACTGTATTAAAGCATTTCTTGATGACGGAAAAGGAAACTTATGGATTGGTACTTTCCTGGGAGGAATTGATGTATTAAATTTGACAACCGGGCGGATAACTAATTATGCGCATGAAACCAATAATCCGGGAAGCCTTGCCGACAACCGGGTTTGGGATTTAAGCATTGATAAAAACGGAGAAATTTGGATTGGTACTTCTCAAGGCGTAGATAGATTTGATTCAGAATCAAATTCATTTGTCCATTATCCTCAAATATTTGGCTCTGAACATATAACCTGGATTGAAACTGATTCTGATAATAATATTTGGGCCGGAACAACCGATGAGGTTATAATTTATAACCAGTTTACAGACCAAATTAATCGATTTAAAGAGCATTCTAGGTCATTTTTTGAGGACTCAAAAAATAGGCACTGGATTGCAACTTTTGACCGTGGAATTGCTGCATATTCCAAATCTGAAGGTCCCTTAAGTTATTACAACGAAAACGATGGTTTAGCTAATAACCAGGCATTATGTATTCTTGAGGATAGTGATTACAATCTTTGGATTAGTACAAACAATGGCTTATCAAAATTTAATCCTGAATCAGGATATTTTCAAAATTTTTCAAATAACGATGGGTTACAAAATAACCAGTTTTGTTATGGAGCTGCTTATAAATCAGATTCCGGAGAAATGTTATTTGGAAGCATCTCCGGATTTAATACTTTCAATCCAAGAGAAATAATTCCCTTTGATTCAAACGTACCTATTGTACTTACCGATTTGAAAATCTTCAATAAAACAGTTAAAATCAGTAATGATAAAAAAGCAGTTTTAACAAAAAGTATTTCTGAAACTTCAGAATTAATTCTTGACTATAGTCAGAATGTATTTACAATTGAATTTGCAGCACTAAACTATGTAAACAGCGAAAACAATTTATATTCATATTATTTGGAAGGATTTAACCGCGATTGGAATGAACCAAGCAAGACTCATACAGCAACTTATACAAACCTGAATCCCGATGAATATTTACTACACATCAAACAGGTTATTCCCGGAAATCCGGTTGAAAATCCTGAATTGCAAATCAAAATAATTATTTTACCACCATTTTGGAAAACCGGTTGGTTTAGGGCTTTGATCCTGATTACCATTGCATTTTTGATTTACACCTTAGTCCGATTTTTTATTAACCGTGAAAAATAAAAAGCGATTTAATATTAGAAAGGGCAAATGCACGAAAATTGCATGAACTGGACATGTTAAAACTTCGGTTTTTTACTAATATTTCACACGAAATACGTACACCCTTAACGTTGATAATAGGCCCTATTGAAAAACTAATATCTAAAAAAGTCACCAATGAGGAAATTCCCGGACATTTAAAACTTATTCATCGAAATGCCCATCAACTCGATCGGCTAATAAGTCAGCTTTTAGATTTCCGAAAACTTGAATCAGGAAACCTCAAATTAAATCTAACTCAATCAGATATTGTAAGCTTTGTATCTGAAATTGTTCACTCATTTGACGAGTTTGCTCATGAAAAAGGCATAACTCTTCACTTTAATACCCTCAAAAAAAATCTGGTTACAATTTTTGATCCTGATAAAATAGAAAAGATACTAAACAACCTCTTGTCGAATGCCTTTAAATTTACAGGTAATGGTGGTACAATATCCATAAATTTATCTTTGGTTTTTGATTATGATGAAGATGAATTTGAAGAACAGCAATCGGAAAAACAGTATGTAGAATTAACTGTTAAAGATACCGGGCAAGGGATAAAAAGTAAAAATCTGGATAAAATTTTTGTCCGCTTTTTTCAAACTGGTAAAGAAAATGACAATTCAGGTGCAGGCATTGGACTTGCTCTTGTCAAAGAGCTTGTTAAACTGCATAAGGGAAATATATTTGTAACAAGCAAACCAGGTAAAGGATCAAAATTTACTATCCGCATTCCTTATGAAGCAAATTTAAATAGTTCACAAACTGAATCAACCGAGAGTATTGAAAGCACACATGAAAATTCTAATGAATTAATTACTGGTGAACATACTGATCTTTTACAATCGAAAATAATGTTGATTGTTGAAGATAATCCTGATGTTCGGTTTTTTATAAAAAGCCATTTTAATTCTGTATATCGAATCTTAGAGGCAAAAAACGGCCAGGATGGATGGGAGCATGCATTACAAACAATTCCTGATATAATTATAAGCGATATTATGATGCCCGATGTCGATGGATATGAATTTTGTAAACGAATTAAAAAAGATGAACGTACTTCTCATATTCCTATTCTCCTTATTACAGCTTTACACTCAAAAGAACATGAACTAAAAGGATTATCATACGGTGCCGATGATTATATTACAAAACCCTTCGATCTTCAGGTACTTCAGGCAAAAGTTGAAAATATGCTTTCAGTCAGGGAATCGTTAAAAGAAAAATTCACAGGTACAGTTATTCTTGAACCTAAAAATGTAATAATATCATCTCCTGATGAACGATTCCTTCAGAAAGCTATCGAAATTGTAGAATTGAATATTGCTGACAGTGACCTGGACATTGAGCAATTTGCTGTTAAAGTTGGGGTAAGCCGGATGCAATTATACCGTAAACTACATGCCTTAACCGACATGACTGTTAAAGAATTTATTCGTCATATACGTTTAAAACGGGCTACTCAATTACTTGTACAAAAAAAGATGAATATTTCCGAAATTGGATTTGCCGTAGGATTTAAGGACCTTTCGCATTTTAGGAAATGTTTTAGACGTGAATTTGGTATGAGCGCTTCTGAATATATTAATCAGAATTCAATAGACAAAAATATACAATAACCTTATTACCTCCTGATTATCAATGCATAATCACACAATTGTAAATTATCGCATTATTATGGATAATATTTTCAACCTGCTTATTGGGAAATATTTCCCTCTTCGGGAAGTTTGGCATTACCATATGGGAAAAATTGAATATCCGGTTTAAGCGGTATAGCATACCTTGCAATTCATAAACTTGCAGTATAACAATGGAAAAAACTCAACGTAGTTTAAAAAAAATAAACAGGCTTATTATTGCCGTTGTAATTTTTTTAATAATTGCACTTGTTATTCTTCTCAACATAAGTTTTTAATTCTCTTATTGAGTAGAATCAAAATAAATCTGAAAATTTATGAAAATAAAAAAGATACTATTCATTTTAACATTAACTCTTTTTTCATTGTTTTTTAACACCGTTTCCGTTTCTCAAAATAAAATCCTAAATGAAACAGGAATTAAAATGGCAGTTAAAATGGCCGATTCTGAAATTCTGCAATTCCCTGATGCATCAACCGTTGATTTCGATCCCAGGGGAAAATGGAATTATACACCGGGACTAATTGCTTCTGCAATGATTGAACTTTGGAAGCAAACAGGTAATCAGAAATATTTTGAATATGCAAAAGGCTATGCCGATAAATTTATAAATGAAAAGGGGGAAATCTCAGGTTACAAAAGAAGTGATTTTAATATCGATAAAATAAACTCAGGGAAATTCCTTTTCGAATTATTTAAGACTACTGGTGACGAAAAATACAAAAAAGCAATATTTGTTTTAAGAGATCAATTACTTGACCATCCACGTACGTCAGAAGGCGGTTTCTGGCATAAAAAACGGTACCCATATCAAATGTGGCTCGATGGACTATATATGGGTGCGCCTTTTTATGCAAGGTTTGCTCTGGATTATGAGCCTAAAGCATTGGATGATGTTATAAATCAGTTCAAAACGGTTGACAAGTATACATTTAATAAAAAATCAGGATTAAATTACCATGGTTGGGATGAAAGCCGCGAGCAAAAATGGGCTGATCCTGAAACCGGTTGTTCCCCTCATTTTTGGGGACGGGCAATGGGATGGTATGCAATGGCTTTAGTTGATGTACTTGATTATATACCGGAAAACAATCCGGATAGAAAAGAAATAATTGAAATTCTGAACCAGGTTGCAGAAGGAATAAAAAAACATCAGGATAAAAAAACAGGATTGTGGTACCAGGTATTGGATTTGCCCGAAAGAGAAGGAAATTATCTTGAATCATCGGTTTCATCAATGTTTGTATATGCTTTATTAAAAGCGACAAGGTTAAAATTAATAGATGAAAGTTTCAGGAAAACGGCAATAATTGGATATGAAGGAATACTAAACAACTTTATAAAAGAAAATGATAATAAATCGATAAGTTTAACAACAACTTGCTCTGTGGCTGGCTTGGGCGGTGATCCATACCGGCCCGGAACTTTTGAATACTATGTAGGCGAACCCGTCAGAGATAACGATCCGAAGGGAGTTGGTCCCTTTATTCTTGCAAGCATTGAAATTGGTATCAAAATAAATAAACCTAAATAATAACAGTATGACAAATTTTATGGGAAATGCTATAAAACTACTATTGTTGAAATATCGACATGTTGGAGTTTTAATTGTTTGTATGTTATTTATTCTGGCTAATCCGGCATATTCACAAACCGGGACAGTAACAGGTAAAATAACAGATTCGGACACCGGTGAGGAATTACCGGGTGTTAATGTTGTAATAAAAGGTACAACTGATGGAGTTGTTACCAATGTATTTGGTGATTATGAGATTAACATCCCAGCTACCGATGCAGTATTACAATTCTCATTTATTGGCTACACTTTACAGGAAATACCTGTAAATGGCCAAAGTGAAATTAATGTGCAGTTGGTTACTGAAATAAATCAGTTGGATGAAATTGTTGCAGTAGGATATGGTACTGCACGCCGGTCTGATTTAACAGGTTCGATAGCTACTATTTCCGGAGCTGAATTGCAGAAAATACCTATATCTAATGCTGCAGAGGCTATCAAAGGACGCCTGCCCGGTGTTAATATTATTACCACCGATGGTTCACCCGATGCCGAAGTTGTAATCCGCGTACGTGGTGGTGGATCAGTTACACAAGACAATTCACCTTTGTATGTTGTCGATGGTTTTATTGTTGAAAGCATCCGTGATATCCCACCGAACGATATTTCAAGTATTAACGTATTAAAAGATGCTGCAGCGACAGCTATTTACGGAGCACAAGCTGCAAACGGTGTTATCCTGATTACCACTAAAAGTCCGGTAGCAGGGAAAACAGCAGTTAGCTACAATGGCTATGCACAGGTAAAAACTTTGCCTCAGGAGCGCGTATACGATGTGCTTGATCCTTACGAATTTGTATTGACACATTATGAAAGAGCAAAACTTCGTTCGGATGCGGATTTAAGAAATTTTGAAAAATTCTATGGTAAGTATGATGACCTTGAATTATATAATTCAAAAAAATCAAACGACTGGCAAGATGAACTGTTTGGAAATACAAGGGTTTCACAATCACATAACCTTAGTATAAGCGGAGGTAGTGAAAGTACAAAAATAAGCCTCAGCCTTACAAATAATACCGACGATGGTATTATGGTTGGGAATGGATACCGTCGTAATGTGATCAATTTCAAATTAAACCATGATATTGCTGAATCATTAAATTTTGAAGCTTCAGCAAGAATTACAGATACAAAGGTTGATGGTGCCGGTACATCGGGAAGTGCACAGTTACGTGTAAAAAATGTAATTACTGCCCGACCTGTTAACGGAATAGCTGATGAATTGGACATTGATCTTACATCTGTTGATTCATCCGATGATTATCAATCTTTTTTACTAAATCTTATTAATCCGTTAGAACTGGCTGCTCAGGATTGGAGGCAGCGTAACACTATGAGTTATGTTCTTCAGGCTGGCCTTTCATGGAATCCAATTGAAAATCTTACATTAAAAACTGCGATTACAAGCAGCCAGACTTTTGAAGAAAGGCTCAGGTATTATGGTCCGTTAACAAGTACGTCGCAAAAGGAAGGTAATAGTTTGCCCCTTGGAATAACGGACGACAGAAATAATAATTCATACCGTTGGTTAAATACTGCTAATTATATTTTCCAAGACTTAGGCGAACACCAACTTGATCTATTGCTAGGTCATGAGGTTTATTCAAATGGTGGAAGTAGAAAAGTAGTTCGTGCTGAAAACTTTAGAGAATCTATGATGCCCGATGAAATGTTTGCAAATATGGCTCTTGGAACGTTTGATCAATATTCAAGTTCTGAATCAACAAATCAAAATAGAGTATCTTTCTTTGGCCGGGCTAATTACCAATTCAGAGGAAAATACCTTATCACAGCAACCCTGCGTTCCGATGCTTCCAGTAAGTTCTCAAAGGAAAACAGGCTGGGTATTTTCCCTGCCATAGCTTTTGGATGGAAAATAAATGAAGAGGGATTTCTAAGGGATAATACAAATATAAATGAGTTGAAATTACGGTTAAGTTATGGTCAAACCGGTAACGACCGTATTCCGGCAAATGCCACACAATTCTTGTTTAGTGCAGATACTGACAGAGGTCCGGGAATGGGAACCAACATTTTTAATGCCTACTATTCGCCTGAAGGATCAACATTATATAATCCAAATATTATTTGGGAAACAACCGTTAACCGCAACCTTGGTTTAGATTTTATGTTTTTTAACGGAGGAATCAGGGGTAGTTTAGATTTATATAGTAATACCACCAAAGATCTTTTGTTAGCTTCTGCAATTTCGCCCATATCGGGTTTTGCAACTCAGTGGAATAATGTTGGAAGCACATCAAATAAAGGGATTGAACTTTTATTAAGCACCTATATTATCGACCGCGATGAATTTACTCTTACGGCCAATATGAACTTTGGGATTAACAAAGCAAATATTGATGAACTGGATGGTACCGATGAAAGGTTCTTCCAATCAAACTGGTCGAGTACCGATTTAAAAGACCGTGATGATTATTACCTTGCTGTTGGAAATACGATCGGATTAATTTATGGATATCGAAACGATGGTATGTATACCGTAGATGATTTTTCCGGTTACGATCCGGTTTCAAATACATACGCTCTAAAAGATGGAATCCCTGATAATAAAAATACACTGGGCGTAAGTGATATTCGACCAGGATATATGAAACTTAAAGATTTAAACGGTGATGGTTTTATAAACAGCCAGGACCGTGAAGTTATTGGAAGCGCTCTTCCTGATGCCAGTGGCGGTTTTGGATTTGATGCAACATTTAAAGGTTTTGATGCATCCATACTTTTTAACTGGTCGATTGGTAATGATGTCTATAATACAGGGAAAATCGATTATAACCAGTTATATCGAACAACATACGGAAATATGTTGAGTTCAATGAGTTCCGATAAACGTTTTACTTATATCGATGTTGATGGAACTTACACGGGAACTCCTGGTGAAGTTGTAACCGACCTGGAACAACTAAGGCAAATGAATGAGGGTAAAGAAATGTGGAGTGGAAGTAATTCATTTGGCCAGGCAACTACTGTAATTAGCGATTGGGCTGTTGAGGATGGTTCATTTCTCCGCCTTAATACTTTCACACTAGGTTATACAGTGCCAAATCGAATTAGTTCTCAAATCGGGGTTTCTCAATTCCGGATTTATGCCTCAGGATATAACTTATGGTTGTGGACAAAATATTCAGGATACGATCCTGAGGTAAGTACATCGAGAAGTAACAGTTATGCTGCACTTACTCCGGGTATCGATTACTCGGCTTATCCGAGAAGCCGTTCATTCACTATTGGTGTAAATGTAACTTTTTAAGAAATGAAGAATATTAAATTTACAGATATGAAAATAAAATATTTAATATATACGTTGGTGGTATTCCTCTCATTTACTGCCTGTGAAGACTTCTTAGAGCCAGAATCATTATCAACATTCGACTCTAAATATATCTTCTCTAATGCTGAAGATGCGAGAAAAGCAGTTAACGCCATGTACGTGCATTTCAGCCACGATGGATTTCAATCACGGCTATCTAACAACATGACTGGAAATACAGATATTGAGCATTCAGGTGGTTCCAGCGATGGTGCCCGTTATCAGATATGGAGGCTCGATGCCCAGGAAAACAATGGTGACCTTGGTTATATTTGGAATATTGCCTATCAGGCAATACGCGATGCAAATATTGCTATCGAAGGAATTCTTGCAAGCGATGTGCTTAACTCCGATGATGCTGAGTTATCAAGAGATATGAATCATCTATTGGGCGAAGCATATACAATGAGAGCTTATTGGTACAGCATGTTGGTTTTCTATTTTGGTGATGTACCTTTTTCAACCAGTGCTCCATCGGTAGATGTAGAATTCAACCTTCCGAAAGAAGACCGTAATGTAATCCTGTCTGCTGTAATTCAGGATATGATTGATATTGAAGAAAAAATGATGTGGGCCGATGAAACACTTTTCGGAATTGAACAAATAAACCGTGAATATACTATAGGAATGATTGCCCGCATAGCATTACAACGTGGCGGATGGTTCCTTAAACCTGATCTTACAATGGCACGTGAAGCCGATTATCAGGATTATTACATTATTGCCCGTGATTATACTAAAAAGTTAATGACTTTAAAAGACCGCGATCTTCCGGATGATTTCAGGCAGGTATTTTTAAATCAGTGTAAATTTATTACACCAGTAAACAGTGATATTTTATTTGAAGTTCCTTTTGCAG
>JABMQB010000569.1 GCA_013203525.1 Mariniphaga sp. | reverse complement strand
TTGAAATTATTACATCAAGGTTATACAATTTAACTTCTGTTTGCTGAGTTTTTCCTTTTATAGCCCCGTGTTGAGTGGTATGTCGGAAATTCCGACAAACCTCATTCTCCTGAAGTTCTCCCTCTTTAAATATATTTGATATGTGTTCGGTAATTGTTGAACGTCCTTTATCAAACAATTCCGCTATTTGCTTTTGAGAAAGCCAAACGGTTTCTTCTTCTAAACGAACATCTATTTTAGTTTGTCCGTCTTCGGTTTGGTATAATAGTATTTCTGAGTTGTTCATGTTATTAGTTTTCGTCTTGCAATTTTATAATATGATTTTGAGCAAGAATTATATCATCAATCTTTACAATCAACTTTTTTATATAAGACAACCTGTAATTTTTAAAACTATTATGATTCCAGGTTTTTCTTAATCCTGCAATAGTCTTTTGCTCGGTATATTTGATTTTACGTTCTTCACATAATACTTCCACATCATTTTTAGATTCATATGGTTCTTTCCAAAGACCATGAATTAATAAGTTTCTATCACGCTTAATATGTTTAATATTTGATAGCAAATTATTAATATGGTCAGGATAAAAACTTTTGATTTTGTTAATTTTTTCAATGAATTCAATGTTGCGAGTAATATTGTTTTTTTCTATTAAATGGAGTGTAATCAAATCTTCTTCATTATTGATAAGATTAATTAGAATTTCTATCAGATTGTATTCCATAATTGCAAACTTTATGGATAATAATCCCAGACTTGCATATATTTCCTTTTTATAATCTTCCATAGCAAAATATTATTCAGACTGCATTCTTTGTCCAATTCTTTGTTCGAAACCAGGACAGCAAGCTTTAATCTCAGGTTTTAGATGATTATAGCCATCATCTACAAAAGAAACAATAGTATCTGTTTTGCATTTACGACAATGCATGCCAGTCAAATTGCGCTTCATTGCATCTCTTAGTTCACGAGCTTCCTGGTTCATATGTTTCGAACCTACTTGTGTTTTATATTTTATCATGATTCATTGATTTATTTTCTTTTAATTACTTCGTGATTTCTAAATTTACGATAATCTGTTTTTCCTATCTGATTATCTTCAATATCTGAAAATGATTCAATTTGGAATAAAAATGTACTTGATTCCCTTGAAAAATTGCCGAATATGAATTGCCGAGTAATTGCTCTTAGGAACAGTTCTATTCTTGAAACAAGTAATTCATTTGACTTTTTATAAATTCCTTCGAGTTTCCCAATTGAACCAAGAATTTTTAAAAACTTGTTTTTGCCGTAGAATTCTTTTAAAACAGTTGTCTCAATACTTTCCCATTCTTTTTTAGCGTCAAATTCTTGTTCAGTACCCAATATTGCATCTAAATTAAAATAGCGAGCTTTTTTGCCATATTCAGAAAGAGATTTGCAGATTAGATTAATTACTTCATCTCTTGTAATTATATCATAATCCATCTGAGCAAAAGGACGCGAAATCGGGATACATATTTTTTCTATTTTGCTTTTTAGGAATTCAATATCGTGTCCATTCTTTCCTTCCGTTAATTCCTTATAATTTGGAAGCCTTCCATTTATTTCTTTGAAATTCAAACATAACATTGCTTTAAAAAGTCTTTCCAGTCCACCAGAAAGATACATTAGAGGTGGGTCGTAAAAATCGTTGGCTGCCGATATTTTTTGAATCTCTGCTAATCCATTTCTAAGGAATTTAATTGAGTTTTCTATTTCAATAACAACTGCAATATTTCTGTATGTTTCGTTAATTGCCATTTAACTCCCCTCCACAATTTTAATCTCATCCTTACTTAAACCATACAACTCATAAACCATTTGGTCTATTTCTTTATCGGTTTTTTCAATTTCTGATTTTAAGGTTTGTGCTTCGGTTTTTTTGTTTTCAAAAACTTCCATCCAATCCATTTCATCGGATTTAGTGAGTTTTTCGCCTTCTGATTTTTTTATTGCTTTGTTGAGTTCTTTTATGAATTCCGAAAACTCTAACTCGTGCCAGCTTTCTAACTTCCTACTTAATTTGTCAATTGGAAATTGCGAATTGAGGTATTTTATAAATGAACTAATAATTGCTTGTTGGTTCTGAGTGATTTCAAGCATTTTTTCGACCAACACAGTTAGTTCTGAAGATTTGAGTTCGGGTATTGGGATTTGACCAAAATACTTCCAAATCAGTTGACAACCATTTTGAATTTGAGTACAATACTTAGTTATTAGCCACCAACCCATTTTTGAATTTAACACACCAAGCAGTGCTTTATTTTCAGTTGGAATAATCCACATTGAGTCATTACAAAACAAGCCTTGTTCGTCATAAATAAAACATGGTTTGACTTGAAATTTTTGATACATTATTTTAGGTTTTGCAAATTCCTGATAATAATCACAAGCTCTTAGCTCCCACCAATAGTCTCCTTTATCTGTTCGTTTCTTACCTCTGTCTTCAAAAGGGGCTAACCAATTTTCAATAGATGGATAATTATATTTCAACCAATTTTCAGTCTCAGATTGTTTTTCTATGTTCTCATTCGTGAATCCCTTTTCAAACAACAGTAGATAGCTTGAGGGAATTATGGTATTATATTTTGTCAAATCCCGACCTTGCAAAAAAGGATGAATTCTTTCTTCTGCTTTTGAATCCTGATTAATAATATTTTGCTTTGTTTCTTCATCTATTAAGAAAGCTTCCGTTAAACCAGTTAAAACCCCACGGTATGATTGACCACCGATGAAATCAGACAGTTTGATAAAATTGGTTTTAAGTTTTTCTAAAAATGCTTGTTCTTTTTTAGATGTTATAACCCATGTTTCGCTGCTAAAAGATTTGGTTTCAAACAACTCTGCTGTTTCTGCTACGTTAAATTTAAAATCTATTGAGTTGGATTCTTTTAGGACAGAAATTGAAATCTTTTCTTGTGGTTTTCCTTTTTGCGTTACGAAAATACAAGGATAGGTTGTAGCTCCATCAAATATTTGAATATCTCCAAAATCAATTAATTCTGTCATTTTGTATTTAAGGAAATATTCCCTCAACGGTTTTCCATAACCTGCCTGTAGCCATTTGTTTAGCATAATATAGGAAATCAAACCATTCGGCTTCAATATGTTGATTCCTTTTTCTACAAACACACAATAAATATCACCCTGACTATGATAGGTTTCATAATTAGCATTTTTTAATGCTATTGAAGTGTCTTTTATTTTTTCGAGATGTACATACGGTGGATTCCCAATCACCACATCAAAACCACCATTTGCAAATATTTCAGGAAATTCATTTTGCCAATTAAAAGCTTTGTCTCCTGCAATTTCGGGGTCGTCAATTAGCGAGTTCCCACATTTTATATTGTTGCTAAGGGTGTTTAGTTTTCGCCCTTTTTGCGCTGTACGTAACCAAAGCGAGAGTTTGGCAATTTCAACCGATTCTTCGTTTAGGTCAACGCCATAAATGTTTTTTTCGAGTATGTCGGATGTAATGTCCGAAAAAACAAGTCCACCTCCCAAAAGTTGAGCCCTGAGTTCATCAATTTTTTGGTGTTCGGTAATCAGGAATTCCAAAGCCTGATTCAGAAAAGCCCCCGAACCACAAGCGGGGTCGAGAATGGTTAAGGTTAAAAGCCAGTTTCGGTAATCGTCCAATTTTTTAATGAGCGATTTTATGGTGTCCTTTTTCCGGTTCTTTCGTCCCTTGGCAAAATCTTCGTCAATAATTTGCAGTTCGTTGCGTTTTTCATTACAAAGTTTGCCAACCGTATTTTCAACAATGTACTTGGTAATATATTTCGGAGTGTAAAATATGCCGTCTTTTTTGCGCTTGGTTTTCTGGTTGTCAACCTTTTCGCCTTTAATTTCAGCTTGTACGTTTTCGATTTCGCCCAACGAATGCTCGAAAATATGCCCGAGGATATTTACATCAACATCGGTTTCAAAATCATAATTACTTAATTTTAGCGTGTGTTCATGCAGAATTTCATCGTCAATGATAATATTATCTAAAATTTCGTCGGGCTTAAAAAGTCCACCATTGTAAGCATAAATGTCGTATCTCTTTCCCTTGAATCCTGTGTTCATGTACCCGAAATACTTTTTGAAACGGGTGTACAACGGGAAATATTCATCGAGTTCTTCCTTTAATGTTGTCCACTGTTTTACAATTTCGGTGATTGAATTTGGTGGAAGCAGAAGTCTGTCCTCGGCAAAAAATATGAATAAAAAACGGTCGAGTAGTTTTTGTGTTTTTTTGAACAGTAAAAGTTTATCGGTTTCGGGATTATTTTTTACAAGGTTGTTGTAAATCGCTTCACGGAATTTGGAGTAATCGGCATACAATTTTTTCGTGATGTTTTCTTCCTGTAAAACCGATGATTCCTTAATTTTTAAAGGCAAATCGGCTAATAAACTGTCTTTTGCCAGACAAAGCCAAAGCAAGGAAAATTGTTCTTTTGATAAGCTGAACAATTCAAAATCAACATGGTCAACTGCATTTTGTATGTAAAAGCGGAGTTTCTCGAAATTTGAAGTAATTACATATTTGCATTTTGGATGGTGGTTTTTGTATCCGAATGCCTGAGTTTCAATCTTATCTAAATCGGTTGTATTCGTTCCCTTTAATTCAATAACTGCGGTTGCATCTTCTCCTTTTAAAATCGCACCGTCCGCTTTTTTACTGTTCGAGATATTTTTTAATTCGGTTGTCAGGTTGAAATTCGGTTCGGGATTTAAGGTGTAACCCAAAATATTTACAAATAGTTCCCGTAAAAATCCCTCCTGAAATTGTTCTTCTTTAGAGTTTCTTATGTTTTCCTGTCTCTCAGGATTGCCAAAATAGTCTTGGAAATCAACATATTTTTTGTCGATTAATGCGGAATCAAGGTCGTTTAAATATTTCTTTTCTACCGATTTTTGAAACAAGCTCATATTTTGGTTTTTCTCT
>JABMQB010000568.1 GCA_013203525.1 Mariniphaga sp. | reverse complement strand
TTACTGAAGAACAAAAAACAAAAACCTTCTCTGATACTCTGGAAGACTGGTCTGAAGAATGGATACTAGCAGTTGACGATGGGCTTTTTGTACAACGCGATTTTGAAAAAGGCCAGATGGCTCGCGACATGACACTTTACGTTGATGAAGATGGAACGGCATATCACATTCATGCATCTGAAGAAAACCTAACCTTGCATATCTCGGAACTGACAGATGATTACCTTGGTTTTACAGGCAAATACATCCTTGTTCAGCCAACCGGGCACAATGAGGCACCTTCCATATTTAAACATAATGGAAAATATTATATGATTACTTCGGGATGCACTGGGTGGGCTCCAAATGCAGCCAGGCTTTTAGTTTCCGATTCGGTGATGGGTGATTGGGAATACATTGGTAATCCATGTATTGGAAAGGATAAGGATTTGACATTCCACTCACAAAGTACTTTTATCATTCCTGTAAAAGGAAAAAAAGATGCCTTTATTTTTATGGCCGACAGGTGGAATCCGCAGGATGCAATTGATGGAAGATACATATGGTTGCCAATTCAGTTTAATGAAAATGACCAACCTTATTTGGAATGGATGGATGAATGGGATTTAAGTGTTTTTAATTAAAATTGTAATTAACACCTTTCACATAATCCTCAAAATTCATTTTAACAGATTGATTATTAAGAAATTCTCTTACTCTGTTCATGTACTAATTAAACCAAATATCATACAATATTTGCATATTCATTTTTAGTCAATCATTTGCATAAGCTTTTATGTGCCTTTTGCGTTATATTAGCCTAACTATTAATCTAATCCAATCAAAAATGAAAAAGATTTTTCCAGCTAGCCGATTATACTTGATTCTTTTTTGTATTTCATTATTTGTTTCAATATTGTATGGATGTACATCAGAACCACCCTTTTCAAAAACTCCGCCTGAAGATGTTACGCGACGAATGGACCGGGACCAGATGCTCTGGCAAATGGGAATAACAATTCCTGATCTTCCTTTAAGGCTGGAATATCCTAACGCTCCTAAGAATGCTTTTCCAAGCGATTCATTAAACCCGGAAGGAAACTGGACCGATGATTATGGACATACCATTGTCCGCTCCTCATGGGGATTATGGAATAATTATGATGATACAGAGGAAGGGCTTTTCCCTGGACCAAATCCTGAACGGCTTGGAGATTATACACCAATCGACCTTCTTAAAATGAATAATGGCAATGAAGTTAAAACTGTGGAAGATTGGTGGGAAAAACGAAGGCCGGAAATTTTAAACGATGTACAGGAGCATTTGTACGGAAAATTTCCATCCAAGGAGCTTCTGCCAGAAGTTACATTTACGGTTACCACAACAAAAGGTGGTAGAGGTAATTCAGCATATATTCAAAAGGAAATTACAGGTAAAATTGATATTTCGGGTTACCCCGAAGTACGCGATAAACCCCTTATTGAAGCCATTCTCCGTATACCGGCATCGGCAAAGGGGCCCGTACCGGTTATTGTTGGTTTTGGCGGATCTCCTGAAAGGCTTTGGCGATTAGCCAATGAACACGGTTGGGGTGCCTGTAGCTTTAATCCAAATTCTATTCAACCTGATAATGGCATTGGTTTAACCAGTTACCTGATTGGATTAGTTAATAAAGGAAACTGGCGCAAACCTGATGATTGGGGAAGTATTGGTGCCTGGAGTTGGGGAATCAGCCGTTTACTGGATTATTTCGAAACTGATGATAATGTAAATGAAAAAGCCGTAGGGCTCACAGGGCATTCACGTTATGGAAAAGCTACCTTATACACAATGGCAACCGAACCAAGACTGGCTATTGCATTTCCGAGTGATGGAGGAAGCCTGGGTACTGCAATAAACCGCAGGCACTGGGGACAGGATTTGGAAAATTCAACCTGGGAAAACGAATACCACTGGATGGCAGGGAATTTCTTTAAATGGGCAGGTGAGCTAGTTCCGGGGCAATATCTTCCACGTAAAATTGAAGAATGCCCGGTAGATGCTCATTCTTTATTGGCGCTTTGTGCCCCAAGGCCCCTGTTATTAAACGGAGGAAACGGCAGCTCATGGACTGATCCTTACGGGCAATATCTTACCACCAAATATGCAACTCCTGTATATGAATTTTTGGGAGTAAAAGGAATTGTGATGCCCGATCCAAAACCAATTATCGATGTTGGGTATATTGAAGGTGGGCTTGCATACCGTTATCATAATGGCGGGCATACCGATGCTCCAGAATGGCCAACATTTTTTGAATTTGCAGCTAAATTTATTGATGCTCCTACCCTTTCAGTTTCAGATAATATTATTATTCTTGGGAAAAACGGAGGATCAGAACAAATTACTATTTCTGCAAATACCGACTGGGATTTTAACAATACTGCAGATTGGGTAAATGTGGCCAGGAGTTCAGAAAACAGTGAATTATTAAACATTACAGCAAGCCCGAATAACAGTGATAAAGGTAAATCGGCAAATGTTATTATTGAATCGGAAGGACATAAAATAAATATTCATATTTATCAGGCTACAATCAATCCTGTGCTTACAACATCACTGTCGGAATTTACTTTATCTGGAAAAGAAGATTCACAAGCGAATATTATTATTGCTTCAAACACAGCATGGAAAGTTGAATCAGAAGAAAACTGGCTGAGTTTTGATGTAATTGCAGGTGTAAATCAACAGGAAATTTCTATCAAAGCAATTGCTAATCCACAGGTTGAAAAAAGGTCTGGTACTGTTATTTTGAGTGGGCTAGGTTTAGATGTTTGGAATGTAACAATAACACAGGAGGAAGGTGAACCAACCTTACGCCTATTCTCAAATAGTGTTAATTTGGGAGCTGATGAAGGAACAAATAATTCTGTTTTCGTTGTTACAAATACCTCTCCCACTATAACAAGTTCTGCCGACTGGATAAGTGGAGAAGTTACATCAGGTGGCCGATTTAGCAGGTTAAATGTTAATTACTTAGAAAATAATACCGGAGCTAATAGAAAAGCCAAATTATCGATTAAAGTTAATGGGCTCGATCCTCAAACCATTGAAGTAACGCAAACAGCAAAATAGCCAGGACTACATCAAATTGAAGATGATGGTTTTCACCATTCAAAAAGATGCAGTTAAAGATATATTGGGTAAATTTAAGTAATCCAAAACCACAGGATATAAATCAAAGGTTCTTCTTTTTTGGAAGAGCCTTTTTTATTCTCAGGTATAACACTAAAATTGGTAATATTGATTTGATAATATTATAATAAAACTAAAAATTGATATGAAATTAAAAATCCGCCGACTCACCCTGATCCCGAATACTCGGGATCGTCCCTCTCTACGAGTAGAGAGGGATAAGAGGGAGAGTCAAAATTAAGCAACTTGTATTATAACGGATAATCAGTAAGTCTTTCTTAATTCTTCCAATTCCCCATCCCTCCGGTGATAACCTGTCTGTTCAATCAACTCCCCGGCCTGGGCAACATGCTCTTTAAAAAGCCTCTCCATCTCCGGTTTGGAAACAGTTTTCTCCAAACCATCTTCAATAATAGCAAATTGGTTATTTGGGTTTCCAATCTCAACTTGTGCCAAAATAACCCGTGCTGCCTCTAAATAATAATCCGTTTGAAACAATCTCATCTGCCCGTATTCTGCAATTTCCCGGGCTTCATCCAGGTCTGCCCACGATTTCAGGAATTCTTTTAAATGTTTGTAAAGGATTGCCCGTGCTAATAATCCCCAAGGTAAATAATGTTGTGTTCCAGCTTTCCGCAAACCATCAACTGCCTGGGTTAAATATTTTTCTGACTCTGTAAAATTCTCTAAAAACATTTGGGCTTTGCCAATTGTTAGATTGTTAAATGCAAAATCTGTAAGCAAGCGCGTTGTTTTAATTTTTAAAGCATATTGTGCCCTCTCCAGTACTTCCTGAACTTTTCCCATTGAAAGCAGCAAATCACAAAATTTAAAACCCGAATGAGAATAAAAATATTCATATTCTGGCTCAGATTGTTTCTGTAAGTTTTCAGCTCTTTAAAATAATTCATACGCATCATTCAGTTTTCCAACTTGACAATACACATCAGCCAATCTTGCATTTCTGGTTTTTTTACTAAAATCATCCCCACTGCGATCGGCAAAGACCACACTTTGCTCGCCAAAGTGTTTTGCAGAGACAACGTCGCCAAGTAAAAGATACAGTTCACTGAGGTTAGAGGCACCGCGTGCTGATTCTTTCCAATTTTTTTGCTCAATATGCATATCCAACCCAACTTTCATTGGCTGAGTCGCTTCAGAAAGTCTTAATACAGCACGGAGAGCAAACCCTACCTAATTTAAGATTACTGCTTTCCAGATATTTTTTAAATCAGCTGAAGGTTTATCCCAAAATGTTTCAAAAAAATTAGATAAACACGAAAGGTCTGCGCCAAATGCACCAAGTTTATTAACCGTATATGCATGGTTACCTCTTGATATTCTATTCCAATAAACATCATCCAAAACCTCCTGATGTTTCCCTGCCAGGCAGCCATGTTTTACTGCTGCAAATAGTGGTTCCATTTCTTCAAGGGTGTCGGGCAGCTCTTTTTCAGGTAGGTTTTTATAATATTCGTACAAATGTAAATGTGACTGTTTCCAGGCATCAGGATTTTGTTTTTCCAGCTTTTCGCCAAAGTATTCACGGATTAATGGGTGGCAATCGAGGGTGTTAGAATTATGCAAACTCTCTCTAAAAATTAGTTTATGTTTTCGTAAGTTTTTTAGAGTTGTTTTCCACACATCTCCGGAAGTATCCAGGATTTTATCAGCAAACCCAATTTCTGTTCTATTTTCAATGATAGCAGCAATAGCATCTATGGGTACCGGGCGGTCAAATAATCCCAAAATAGAAAGCAACCGGTATTCGGCTGAGGTACTGCCAAAAAAATCGGCAAAGGCTTCAATAACACGGCGGGCATGCCGGCCCTTTTCTTCCGGGATATCTAAATCGGGTATGGCCTCTGCTTTTGCCACCGGGTGTTCGTCAAAAAGATAAAGATATTCTGCCAATAGATTAATGGCCAAGGCATGGCTGCCAAATTTTTGTACAACTGATTCCAGTTCGACTTCGGTTCCTTTAATACGCCGCATCTCAAGTAATTTCCGGCCGGCTTCAGAAGATATATGTTCGAGATCAACCTGTTTGCTATTTTTCGGGTAACGATCAAGTTCCGGGACGGTTTCACGAGTGGTAATAATACAAAGCCCTTTATTAAATTTCGCCAATTCTTTTATCAGCGTTTCAAGGGCAGCATCCTTTATTTTTCCGTGTTCAAATTTTTCAGCAGATTGTAAGGGTTCCAACCCATCAAGAATGAGCAGGGTTTTGTGTTTGTTAATGAGCCGTGCCAGTCGTTTGCCTTTGTCCCATGGCAAACCTTGTTTTGGGTCGGCATCTCCAAACCATTCCAAAGCATTACGAAAAAACATATCGGCAGAGGTTACACGTTCATTTGTTCCCTGGCTGTAAAACGACCAGACATACACTTTTTCTGCGCCACGGTAATTATCCCAGCGCATTTTCTCTACCCATTTTTTAATTAGTGTGGATTTCCCAACACCGCCATACGCCACAAAACTAATTATATTGATGGTGTTGGATTCCCATGTTTCGTTAAGAAGCGTTAACTCTTTATGCCTGCCAAACAGTTCAAATCCTGTCTCAGGCAGCCTTATTATATCAACATGCTGAGTATCCAAAAAGGGATAAGTTTTCTTTTCAGGTTCTGTTATCTTAAAATCTTTTTTGATTTGCTTAATAACTCTGTCAAGTTGAGTATCCCAATCGGTTTTATCTTTAAGGTCAGCATAATTCAAAATCTTCAATCTTTTTGGGATATCACATTCTTCAAGCAGTAAGGGAAGAATCTTTTTATTAAGATTTAAGGGGGAATCGGTCTGTAACATTACAGATTCAAATTGAGCAAATTCACTGTTTACCCAATTGGGTGTATACACTAAAACTGTCCTGTCGCATTTTTCAACAGCTTCTTCCATGCAGAGTAAGGAAACTTTGCCAATCTCAAAATCCCGGAAATCAATGTGACAGGGAATTCCATTCTTTTCGAGATTAGTAAGAAGGTAATTCCTTACCCACTCTTTGTTTTTATGGCTGTAACTAATAAATACGGACGGGTTACTCATTTTCTCAAAATATAAAATTGGTTCCTGTTAGGTAAATTAAATATGTTTGACATAAAAATAGAGTGTTTTATCCTGAAAACAAAAAAAACAGGAGTTGACACAGAAACTCTCAAAGAAACAGCTAATAAAACAGGACAAAACAGTTTACCGCCAAATGTAAAATAATCATTTTTTTTTGGAAATTATTTTTGAATTGAACCTGTTAAAAATAAATGAAAATTACATTGTTTATTTATCTAATACTCTTCTCAACTTATTGATCATTTAACCTAAAAGGAAACTCATTTTCTTTTTCGGTAAGAATTTGTTTAAACCGCTGTTTAATACCTTTTTGATTATCCGATAAAACCATTAATGGATATTCCTCCAATGGATCGATAAGTGTATTAAAAAACCGACCATCCTGGTAAAGTTTATAGGAACCGTCCATTACCCAACGGTTATGCTTATTCTCGCCCCAGCGTGGTGAATAATGAATAAATATCTCGCTTTGAATGGGTTCGGTACTGCCGGCAATAGCTCTTAAAAAGCTGGTTCCATCGTTATCAAACTGGTTTGGTCCAACACCGGCAGCATTTGCCAGAGTCGGGAAAAAATCTTCAAAACCAATAATTCCGTTGTAAACTCCCCGCCTTTGATTAACTGCCGGCCAGGTCGCAATCATTGGAACATGGTTCCCCGTATTTATAGATAAACCTTTTCCTCCCTGAACATCGCCATATATAGTTTTTGTTGTGATTGAAGGATGGGTCCCGTTATCGGCAGTAAAAATAAAAATTGTATTTTCCCAAACACCTGCCTCTTTCAGCTTTAATTCAATCCGATGAACAATCTTATCCGTGTATGCCACCATATCCTTAAAATAGGCAGTATCATTTTCATACCGAATCGATTTAACGGACCACTCAGCCAAATCGGGTGTAGGTACAAACGGATCGTGTACCAGTACCATTGGGTAATAAATAAAAAAAGGTTGCTTTGAATATTTATCTATAAAATCTACTATAAAATCACAAAATAATTCAGGACCATAGGCATCTTCATTTCGGGGCAGGTCTCTTCCGTTTTTTGTAATTTGCGGATTGGCATATCTTTCCCCTTCGCTCCGTGCATGGTGCACTTGCCATAAACAATACTCATCAAATCCAAAATCGAATGGACGGTAAACATCCTGGTTATCTTTATTATTTCTGTTTAGCCCGTTTAATTGCCACTTCCCCGAAATACATGTGATATAACCTGCATCTTTCATTAGGTTCCCAATGGTTCGTTCTTTTGGATTCAAATATCCAAAATCTTCATAATTCCGGAAATTATATTTGCCGGTCATTAACTTTACTCGTGAAGGAGTACATAATGGTTGCGAAAAACAATTGGTAAATCTGATTCCACGGTTTGCCAGATTATCAAGATGAGGAGTTGAATAACTCAGGCTACCATTACAACCAAGCGCTTCATACCCCATATCATCAGCCATAATCAGCACAATGTTGGGACGTTGAACCTGCCCTATCGCTATTTGCACGGCAAGAAAAAAAATTATAATTGAAATAATATTCCTGAATTTCATAAACCTATTTTAATTGTACCACATCTCGTTCCTTAATATGCTTTGCCAGTTTTTCATGTAAGCTTTGAACAAGAGATTTATTTTCAGGAGAATCAGAAATATTAACTGTTTCTTCGGGATCAACTTTCAGGTTATAGAGCATTTTGGAAACCAAATCTCCACTGTTATCATTAAACCATTCAGTATAAGTATGTTCTTTTGTAATTACAGTTTCACCCCTAATCCATCGTGCGAAAACCGCATCTTTCCATGGCTGCAAAGGATCATCAAGTAAAGGAGCCATACTATTTCCCTGTAAATGAAAAGGCAAAGGTAATCCCGCTAACTCGCACAAAGTTGGATAAACATCAACATATTCAACCAATGCCTCGGTTTTCTGGTTGCTTTTTTTTCCGGGAGCCCTCAATATTAAAGGAGTATGCAATACTTTTTCAAAATTGCAATGTTTACACCAAAGCCCGTGCTCACCCAAGTGCCATCCATGGTCGCCCCATAAAATGACAATGGTGTTTTCGGCCAAGCCCATTTCTTCAAGCTGATTAAGTACCCGCCCGATTTGTGCATCGGTATAACTAACACAGGCGTAGTACCCATGGATAAGTTTTTTAGCTATTGATTCCGGCACTTCCCCTTCTTCAGGGATTGATTTATAAGCCCTTAATTCACCAAAAGTGTGCATACATTCATCAGGGGCTCCATCGGGTTTTCCCATAAAATCTGGCAGTTCAATTGATTCGGGATCGTACATATCCCAATACTTTTGGGGAGCATTAAAAGGCAAATGTGGTTTCAAAAATCCAACCGCTAGGAAAAATGGCTCTCCGCTATTTTTTGAATCAGCCAATTGTTTTATTGCTTCATCGGCAATTCTTCCATCAAAATAAGCATTATCAGGAACATCGGCATTTTCATACGGATAACCACGGGTTGTACCACCTTCTTCAATGACAAGGTTTTCCGCGTTTCTGTAGTCACGCCAACCGCTGTTATTTTTTGCTTTCGGATGCCATGCCCGTTCCCAGCTACCTTGCCCGTCTTTTATGTGGTGATATATTTTTCCTAACGAAACAGTACTATAGCCATTATTTTTAAAATGCATGGGTAGACTCACAACCCCCGGCACATCCTTGTCCTGCCAGCAATGATAATTCAGAAAACGCTGCCTGTTAGGTCGGATACCTGAAAGAATACTTGCCCTCGAAGCACCACAAACCGGGATATTACAATATGCACGGTTAAACACAATACCCGATTCAGCCAGACGGTCGATATTGGGAGATTTAATATGTGAAGCTCCGTAAATTCCCAACTCAGGCCGTAAGTCATCAACTGCAATAAATAGTACATTGGTCCGATTTGAATTTTGTGACTTGCTATTAATCCCAAAAAACAGAATTAAAACAATAATTAAAAAGATGATTTTTTTCATTTTTACAAGTTTATTCCCTATAAAAATATGGAATTTTAATTATCAAACCTTATTAAATATCTCTTTTCAGAATTTGTATTGTTCTGTATAAAAAATCAGTTTTAGTGATAATAAAAAAACATATTTATTTTTGTTGAGAAACATTTTTACCAAATGGCAAAATATCAGATATTTACAGATCAGTAAACTAAAGTTGCCCGCTATGCAAAAGCAATGAGCCACCCAGTCAGAATATATATTCTCGATCTTCTTAACAATCAGCCGTACTGTTATAGTAGTGATCTATCCGATATCCTTCCCATAGCCAAATCAACCCTTTCCCAACATTTAAAAGAACTAAAAGACGCCGGTTTAATTCAGGGAGAAATTGAATCTCCACGAATTAAATATTATATCAATAAAAAAAACCGGGAAGAAGCCAGATTATTAACTTGCGGATTTAAGGTATTACATAAAAAAATACTCGGCATGAAAGAGATGGTGCCTCTTGTAATTCTCATTATCCCAATGGCATTTGTTAGCAGATACCTGAAAATTGGCAATATTTTATTTTTATTATACTGGGCGCCTCGTTGGTGGCATCGGCTTTATTAATGTTTTTTGAAATAATAAAAACCCGCATTGAAACCGTCGCAAAAACGTCAGACAAAAACACAGGGTTGCCGGCAACAGTATCATTGGCGGATTGGTTGGATTTCTTTCGGTGATGGTGGGAAATGGAGGTGGTATTTTCCTTAGCTTCATCCCGCACCTTGGTAAATGGGGTACACCAAAAAAAATTGCCAGGCAAGCAGTTTTTTTGTCATTGTTAAATCCATATCGAAGCTTGCAGGGCAACTGATCAAATTTCATTTTCAGGTTGATTACCAGTTACTCGCTCCGCAGGCTCTGGCTGTAATCGTAGGTGGACAGATTGGCTCGCGTTTAAGCATGGTTTTTTTTAACCTGGGTTGTTAAACTTATGACGGGTTGCTTGTTTTTTATGTGGGAAGCCGTATTCTCCTACTTCAATTATTTGGGATTAAAATAGAGAAAATTCAGACGATTAACTTTTCCAAAGTTTGAAACTTTGGAAAAGTTTTATGTAAAAAATGACATTCGTTTTTTGTAACTAAAAAAAAGTACTTACATTTGTTCGTAAATTTACGAATAGGAATGACAATCAAAAAAGTTACAACAGACAAACAAAAAAGATCTGCCCGTTATGCCAAAGCAATGGGGCATCCTGTGAGGATGTATGTTTTGGAATTACTTTCAAATCAAAGTTGTTGTTACAGCGGCGATTTAAGTGATGTGCTCCCCATTGCAAAATCTACCTTGTCTCAACACTTGAAAGAATTAAAAGATGCAGGATTGATTCAGGGCGAAATAGAATCACCGAGAATAAAGTATTGTATCAATAAAGAAAACTGGAAAGAAGCACAACTGCTTTTCAAACAGTTATTAGGAATTTAAAAAATATTATAAACATTGTTCGCCTTTTTGCGAAATGCGAACAGCTTAATTTAAATAAAAATGGAAATCAAAGTACTGGGCACAGGATGCCCAAAATGTAAGGCACTGGAAAAGGCAATTTACAATTCACTTTCTGAATTGGACATTGAAGCCAATATAAGTAAAGTTGAGGACATTATGCAAATTATGCAGTACGGAGTTATGCATACACCAGCTTTGGTAATCGACGGGAAAGTGGTGTTAAGC
>JABMQB010000567.1 GCA_013203525.1 Mariniphaga sp. | reverse complement strand
GTGTATTCGTTGCTTATTAGTAAGCGTTTAAAACATGAATTTTTCGAAGAAGAGCTACATTTCTCCGACCATATTTTTCGTGTCGCAGAATCGAATACCAGCCCCGAAGAAAAAGAAAAAGCTATTGATAAAATATTGTGGGCTTACCTCGATGAGCAAACTTTTTTCCACTATTTCACTGTCGAAAAAATACTAAGCTACATTATAAAACTTAGCATTATCGAGCGGTGGATGAAACTGGATGCAGAAACAGGAAAAGCACTCTTAAATAAATTAATTGAAGAACTAAAACTTAGCTACACATTCCCCGAGGAATTTAGCACTGTAAAATAAAATTGTATGAGCACAAAGGGTAAAGTTGTTGGGATAATTTCGAATCTTGTAACAGTTGCTGTTGATGGGCCGGTTATGCAAAACGAAATTTGCTACATAAATATGAGTGATGTAAAACTGATGGCCGAAATAATCCGGATTGGTGAAAACAATGCTTACATCCAGGTATTTGAAAGTACGCGGAGTTTAAAAATTGGTACCGAAGTAGAATTTACCGGACACATGTTGGAAGCCACACTGGGACCGGGAATCCTTTCTAAAAATTTCGATGGCCTGCAGCACGATTTGAATAAAATGGAAGGTATTTTCCTAAAAAAAGGCGACTATACGGATGCTCTCGAAAACGACAAACTTTGGGAATTTGCTCCCCTGGCAAAACCAGGAGACGAAGTTATGCCCGGTTCGTGGCTTGGCGAAGTAAAAGAAAACTGGATCCCACATAAAATAATGGTTCCTTTTAGTTTTACCGGAACTTTTACCGTAAAAGAAATTACTTCGAAAGGAGAATACAAAATAAATGATACAATTGCCATCATTACCAACGAATATGGTAAGGATATTAAGGTGAGCATGGTTCAGAAATGGCCGGTTAAAATTCCTATAAAAGCGTACACCGAAAAACCCCGTCCGTTCGATTTTATGGAAACCGGAATCAGGGTTATTGATAGTCTGAATCCTATTGTTGAAGGTGGCACGGGTTTTATCCCCGGTCCTTTTGGAACCGGGAAAACCGTTTTGCAGCATGCCCTTTCGAAACAGGCCGAAGCAGATATGATTATTGTGGCAGCTTGCGGCGAACGTGCAAACGAAGTAGTTGAAATTTTTGCTGAATTCCCTGAAATCGACGATCCGCGCACAGGCAGAAAATTGATGGAACGTACCACAATTATTGCCAACACTTCGAACATGCCGGTTGCTGCACGCGAAGCATCGGTTTACACCGCCATGACCATTGCTGAATATTACCGTTCGATGGGATTAAAAATCCTGCTTTTGGCCGATTCAACCTCACGTTGGGCACAAGCTTTGCGCGAAATGTCGAACCGCATGGAAGAACTTCCGGGCCCCGATGCATTCCCAATGGATCTGCCGGCAATTATCTCCAATTTTTATGCACGGGCCGGGTATGTATATCTAAACAACGGGGAAACAGGTTCGGTTACTTTTATTGGAACCGTTTCGCCCGCCGGTGGAAATTTAAAAGAACCGGTAACAGAGGCAACCAAAAAAGCAGCTCGGTGTTTTTATGCTCTCTCTCAAACTCGTGCCGATAGTAAACGTTACCCTGCAATTGAAGCAGTTGACAGTTATTCAAAATATATTGAATATCCCGAATTCATAGAGTACATGAAAGAAAATGTTTCTCCCGATTGGGTAGATAATATTTTACTGGCAAAAAATATTCTTATTCGTGGCCGTGAAGCTTACGAGCAAATAAATATTTTGGGCGACGACGGTGTGCCAATCGAATATCATCAGATTTTATGGAAGTCGGAAGTTATCGATTTCGTTATTCTGCAGCAGGATGCATTTGATAAAATTGATGCTTCTACTCCTATCGCAAGGCAACTATATATGATGAATAAAGTTTTAGAGGTTTATAGATTACAATTCGAATTCGATTCTTTTGAAGAGGTAAATCCTTATTACAAAAAAATAATAAACGTTTTTAAACAAATGAATTACTCGGAATTTCACTCGGATAAATTTAAGAAATTTGAAAACGAGTTGCAGGAAATAGTTAAAGAAAGAGCGGTTGTTGAAAATTAAGAACCAAAACTTACTAAAGTAGAAAAACAATGGAAACCACAGCATTTCAAAAGATACATACTAAAATAGACCAAATTACAAAAGCAACCTGCTCGTTGCGTGCAACCGGAGTAGGTAACGAAGAGATGGCAATAGTAAACAACCGGCTGGCACAGGTGGTGAAGATTCAGGGAGATTTAGTTACCCTGCAGATATTCTCCGGAACGGAGGGAATACCCACAAATGCTGAGGTAGTTTTTCTGGGTCATGCACCACAACTCAAAGTAAGTGAAGAATTAAGCGGCAGGTTTTTTAATGCTTACGGCAATCCAATCGATGGCGGCCCTGAAATTGATGGCAAAATGGTTGAAATTGGTGGACCATCGGTTAATCCGGTTCGCCGCAAACAACCATCAGAACTAATTGCAACCGGAATTGCAGGGATCGACCTGAATAACACTCTGGTAACCGGTCAGAAAATACCTTTTTTTGCAGATCCAGACCAACCATATAATGAGGTTATGGCAATGGTTGCATTACGTGCAAAAGCCGATAAAATTATTTTGGGAGGCATGGGAATAACCAACGACGATTACCTGTACTTTAAAAATATTTTTGAAAATGCAGGGGCAATCGAACGAATTATAAGTTTTGTAAATACTACTGAAGATCCTCCTGTTGAACGTTTACTTGTCCCTGATATGGCATTGACCGCCGCAGAATATTTTGCTGAAAAAAACCAAAATGTGCTTGTACTATTAACCGACATGACACTTTATGCCGATGCGCTGAGTATTGTTTCAAATCGTATGGATCAAATTCCATCGAAAGACAGTATGCCTGGTTCGCTATATAGTGATTTAGCAAAATTATATGAAAAAGCAGTTCAATTTCCTGATGGCGGTTCAATTACGATTATTGCCGTAACAACCCTTTCAGGTGGCGATATTACACACTCAATTCCCGACAATACCGGTTATATTACTGAAGGGCAATTATTTCTTCGCAAAGACACCGACATTGGAAAGGTAATTATTGACCCATTTAGAAGTTTATCGAGGTTAAAACAACTGGTTATTGGAAAGAAAACACGGGAAGATCACCCACAAGTTATGAATACTGCCATCCGCCTTTATGCTGATGCAGCTAACGCAAAAACCAAAATTGAAAATGGGTTCGACCTGACGGATTACGATAAAAGAACTATTGATTTCGCAAAAGAATATTCTGAAAAACTGCTGGCTATTGATATCAATATTGAAATTGACGCAATGATTGACATAGGCTGGGATTTATTCAACAAATATTTCTCGGTCGCAGAAATTGGCATTAAATCAGAACTGATTGAAAAATACGGTAAAAGGAAAAGTGATTAATAATTTTAATTAAGTTAAAAGTCATGGAAAATCAATTAGTTACCATCCTGAGAATCACAAAGCCACAATTAGGTAGCTTTGTAAAAAACAAATTTGAGGCTAATGGTATTGAATGTTTCTTTACCAACGAAGGATTAATCCTTGGTGATGAATATAATCCTGATGAAGTAATATTGAAAGTGAGAGTGAATCAATCGGAAGAAGCGATAAAAGCCTTACTTCAAATTCATAAAGATTATGATTTAGACAAAATTCAGGAGGACATTTCCTTCGTGAATTTGAAAAAAATTCTGGTTCCGGTAAAACTAATTGACAACTGCATTGACATTTGTAAATATGCCATGTTGCTTGCCAAAAAAATAAATGCGGAGGTAAAATTATTATATGTTTACCCAGATCCTAATATCGATCAATTTGGAAAACATACAGCTTCATGGGAAAGACATGCAGAAATAGTGTCACAGGAAGCCCACACAAATGCGCAATTAAGATTGGTAGAATTCAGCGATGAATTTAAAAATCAAATTCCTAAAACATTATTTGAATCGGTAAAACTTCATTACCGGATGTTAAAAGGAACTTTTGTAAATGTGATTGCCGATGCCAGTCTCCGCTATAACCCTGATATTATATTAATGGGAACCAGGAGTAAACTGAACAAAAACAGTAATGTTCCGGAAAAAACCATTGTAAAAGTCATTGAGCAATCAAATTATCCGGTCTTAATCGTGCCAGATTCAGTAGCTTTTAGGGAGGAAAATAAAATAAATGTTATGTACGCTTCCGACTTTTATGAAGAAGATAATTCATCGCTTAATAAGTTACTCAATATACTACAATCATTTGAAAAGGAGATTCATTGTGTTCACATTGATTTGAATGATGATCCGCACCACCAAAAGAAAGTCACTGAATTAAATAAAATGCTGGCAAAAGAATACAGCGATCTAAATATTCAGTGTGAACTATTTGAAAGCGTGAATATATTACAAGGATTCTACGATTTTGTGGAGAAAAACAATATCGATATTATCTCTTTTTCAAAAATGAAACGATCGGCATTTTATAAAATGTTTCATCCTAGTTTTCAGGAAGAATTAGTTTCATCAAAGAAAGTTCCGATACTGATATTTCCCGTATAATTTTCATGAATTAAATAGCTAAAAGTGGTAATTAAATTTCAATACAATAAAACAGCCTTACAAAGCCTCAATAAGCAGCTAAATATGCGTGTTAAGGCACTTCCAACCATTAAAAATAAGGAAGCCGCACTTCGATTGGAAGTAAAAAGGGCAAAAGACAAAACCATTGAATTGGAAAATAAATTAAAAAAAGAATTGAAATCACATGCTGTTTCCGTAGGAATGTGGAATGAGTTTTTACCAAATATAATTGCCATAAGTGATGTTCAAATAGGCACAAAAAAAATTGCGGGGGTAAAAATCCCGGTTCTTGAAAAGGTAATTTTTAAAGAAGAGGAATATAGTTTATTCGACCAACCAAAATGGTTCCCCCAAGGGATTTCTATAATAAAAGAACTGGCAGAAATAGTAACCGAAAAGGAATTTTATTTACGTAAAATGGTATTACTTGATTATGCACGGAGGAAAACCACGCAAAAAGTAAACCTGTACGAAAAAGTACAAATACCGGGTTATCAGGATGCCATTCTAAAAATAAAACGGTTTTTAGAAGATGAGGAAAACCTGTCAAAGTCGGCTCAGAAAATTGTAAAAAAACGTCAACAGAAAAAAGCGGAGAAAACAATATGATAGTTACGATGCACAAATATACATTCCTGGTTTTTTACAAGGAGTATAAAAAATTCCTTGAATCCCTTCAGCAACTCGGAGTATTGCATGTGGTTGAAAAAAATGAAACTGTATCAGATGAAATCAAACAAAAATATGTTCAAATCAATCAGCTTGAAAAAATCATTCAGTTTTTAACAAAGAGGGAGACAATACAATACAAAGAGATTCAAGATGCCGATGGAACAAAAATAATGCACGAAATTGTTGCAAAACAAAATGAATTGGAAGCACTTGCACTGGATTTGGATGAAACGAAAAAAAAGTTTCAAAAAGCGAAACCCTGGGGCGATTTTTCACCTGAAATCATACAGAAACTGGAAGATGAAAATATTCACCTTAAATTTTTAATTGCTTCAAAAAAGAAATATCTCGATTTAATTGATAGCGAAATTTCGGTGGAAATGATTTCTGAACATGGGAATCTGGTTTATTTTATATTAGTTCAAAAAGGAAATGAAGAAATTGCCATTGGTGCCGATGAAATAAAACAACCTGAACTTCCCAGTTCAGAAATAGAAAATAAAATAAAGGAAATTGAAAGCGCCATTGCACAAATCAATGAAGATATTGATGTACATGCCGGGAGTTCAATTTCTTTGCTGAAACAATGTAAAAACGAAACGCTTAATTCGCTGAAATTCGAAAATGTAATTTTTAATACCGCAGTTGAAGCAAATGAAAAACTGATGGTGTTGGAAGGTTGGGTTCCGGTAACAAAAAAAACACTTATTGACGAATTTCTACAGAAAAACAACCTGCTGTTTGTAACCGAAAATGCAACCTTAAAAGACAAAGTTCCTATTCTGCTAAAAAATAATCGGTTCAGTAAATTGTTTGAACCTGTTGGATCGATGTTCTCGTTACCCGATTACTCAGAGTTGGACTTAACGATATTTTTTGCCCCGTTTTTTATGATGTTTTTCGGATTCTGCCTGGGCGATGCCGGCTACGGATTATTATTTATTATTGGTGCAGGGCTATACAAATTCAAAGCAAAAAAAGAGATTAAGCCACTCCTTTCGTTAATCCAGTTTTTAGGATTTGCAACCATTATTTTTGGATCAATTTCAGGAACTTTTTTTGGCATTAATTTAATTGAATCTGAAATTTCGTTGATTACAGATTACAAATCGCTGTTTTTGAATCCCGATAAAATGTTCAACCTTGCACTATTTCTCGGTGGCCTGCAAATAATTTATGGTTTATTCATAAAAACAGTCAATCAGATAAAACAGTACGGATTTAGTTATTCTTTAGCTACGATAGACTGGCTGATTGTTATACTGGGCGGTGTTATTTACACCGTTTTAACAAGCACCGAAGTTATCCCTCAAAACAAAACAATTTTGTATATCATTCTTTCAACCGGAGGCTTTTTTATAATATTTTTTAGTGACCCTGAAATAAATATTTTTTCGAGAGTTGGAAAAGGCATTTGGGATATTTACTCAACAGTGACCGGAATTTTTGGAGATCTTTTATCATACATCCGACTATTTGCATTGGGACTTTCCAGCGCAATTCTTGGTTTTGTAATTAACGATATTGCAATGCAAATTTTGGGAGCTTCAAAAATATTTGGGCCGGTATTCTTTGTCATTTTTCTATTGCTTGGGCACACATTAAATATTTTGATTTCATCGCTGGGATCGTTCGTGCATCCCATGCGTTTAACATTTGTCGAATTTTACAAAAATGCTGGATTTAAAGGTGGCGGAGAAGGATATAAACCATTTTCAAAACAAATATAAACGAGAGAAATTAAAACTAATAATAATTAAAAATTTAAAAGGAGATTTATTATGACAACTGCAATAATTTTAGCTTACGTAGGATTGGCGATTATGCTCATCTTTTCAGGTGTAGGAAGCGCAATTGGCGTTTCAAAAGGTGGTAATGCAACAGTTGGGGCACTAAAGAAAAAACCCGATGCATTCGGTAGTTATCTGCTTTTAAGTGCACTTCCTGGGAC
>JABMQB010000566.1 GCA_013203525.1 Mariniphaga sp. | reverse complement strand
GGCTTATCCAGTCCCATATTGCTCCCCCCGATATTCGAGGATATTTATATATTATTTCCCAGTAATCATCAAGTCCGCCAAGTCCGTTTCCGGTTGCAGCAATGTACTCATCCATAAATGAAGGCCGCTGATCGTCAATTTCCAGTATTTTGTTTTCAGCAATATTTTTAACCTCCAGGGGAATCCAGTAGCGTGGTCCAATAATATCTTCAAACGGAATATAAAATGTATTCCCACCATACATCCAAAGCGGACGGCTTGGATCTATTTTTTTACCGGTTTCAATTACCGTTTTTACATTATTTCCCGATCCGGCTTCATTTCCGGCACTCCATATTACAACCGATGGGTGGTTCCTGTCGCGGTAAACCATTTTTGTTGCACGGTCGGCATACATAGCTTCCCACTCCGGATTTTCAGAGAGGTAGGTATTTGCATGGCATTCATCATCAGTCTCATCAAAAACATACACTCCTAATTCATCAGCAAAATCAAGGTATTCAGGAGAAGGAGGGTAGTGGCTTGTTCGAACAGCATTAATATTAAACTGTTTCATCAGAACTAGGTCTTTTTTTAATGTTTCCAGCGGGATTGCCTGGCCATGGTCGGGATGATGCATATGGCTGTTAACTGCATTAAATTTTACAGGAATTCCATTAATGCAAATTACATTATCTATAAGTTCAACTTCTCTGAATCCTATTCTTTTGGAAAATGATTCAATGATTTTTCCATTTTCATCATTTAAAGAGAAAACTAATTTGTACAGGTTTGGTTTTTCGGCCGACCATTTTCGAGGAGAATAAATCTGCTTTTTAAATTCAATTAATTTTGATGAATTTTCAGAAATTGAGATATTATTTATTTTTTCAGTGGAATTCCAAACGGAATTGTTTTTTATATCTAATACATCAACCTCAATTGAATAATTTGAAATCACTTGATTGTTTTTATTTTGAATTTCAAATTCAAGTTCAAGATTTGCATTATTATAATTTTGGTCAAGGTTGGTTACCACATAATAGTCTTGAATATGAACTTTGGGAGTAGCATAAATATACACATCGCGATAAATTCCAGACAAACGCCACATATCCTGATTTTCCAAATATGATCCATCAGAATAGCGCAATACTTTAACTGCTATTGTGTTTCCTCCTTTTTTTAGAAATGGAGTGATATTATATTCTGCCGGTTCAAATCCTCCCTGGTTGTATCCCACTTCTTTTCCGTTTACCCAAACATATGAAGCTGATTTAATCCCTTCAAAACGTAAAAATATTTCGTTATCGTCCCAGTTTCTTGAAAGATTAAATTCACGTAGATAACATCCTGTTGGATTAAAATCATCAGGGATAAAAGGGGGATTACTTTTAAATGTTAAAGCAATATTTCTAAATTTTGGGTAGCCAAATCCTTCCATTTGCCAGTTGGATGGAACTATTATATTATCCCAGTTTTCTGAATTAAATTTTGGTTGCCAGAAATTTTCCGGTACCTGTTCAGGTGTCTCAACCCATTTGAATTTCCATTCGCCATTTAATGATTGATAATTTGAGTTATTGCTTATATCGTTTTTTATGGCTTCCAGTTTTGTGGAAAATGGAATTAATCTTGCATGAGGTTTTACCTGGTTTTTTTCAAAAATTGCAGAATTTTCCCAGTCAGGGTTTTGTGATTGAGCATTTACGCCGAATATGGAAATAATTAAAATTGCAATCAAAAAATGTGAAATGCGGTTCATATGTAAAAGTTAATTGGTTTGATGGAGGTAAAGATATTAAATGTGTTAAAAACGCTTGTCGTTTTTATTATAAATTTATTAGCCTCTAAAATTCCAAATTAAAAAAGATTCCATTCGTAAGTTGACGAATGGAATCCAGATTATAGAAAGTTTAGGCTATATAAAAAATCGTATTTATTATTCAGAGATACAATACAAACTTTTAAATCCTCTTAAAAACAGATCATTTCCAATAGCAATAGGAGATGCATGAAAATTATCATCTAATGAATTTTGTGCAAGAAGTTTAAAATCACGACCTGCCTGAATTACAAGTACTGTATTTTCAGCAGCGATATAAATTTTATCGCCTATGCCTGTTGGTGAAGAATAAAGTGTATTTATGCCTTCCAGTTTTTGATTACTGTAATTTACTTCACCGGTTTTTGCATCCAAACAGGTCATCATTCCGTTGTTATTTCTAAGGAAATATAAATTCCCATCCAACAAAAATCCATCTGGGGTGTACGGTGTATCC
>JABMQB010000565.1 GCA_013203525.1 Mariniphaga sp. | reverse complement strand
TTGCCACACTGTTGAAGAAGTTGAAAAAAATGTTGCCGATGATGGTACTTTGAAGGTTGTTAAAGCACAGGTTCATGTTGGTGGGCGTGGAAAGGCAGGAGGTGTAAAACTGGCTAAAACAAAAGCTGAAGCAGTTGAAAAAGCAAAAGATATACTTGGAATGGATATCAAAGGTTTAACTGTGGAGAAAATTCTGGTTGCCGATGCAGTTGATATTGAAAAGGAATTTTATGTTGGTTTAATAAACGACCGGAATTCAAAATCTGTAACCCTTATGGCCAGTGCCGAAGGTGGAGTTGAAATTGAAGAAGTTGCAAAAGTTTCGCCTGAGAAAATTATAAAAGTTCCAATTGATCCAACAACCGGTTTAATGGATTGGCAGGCGCGACAGGTAGCATTGCAACTTTTCGATAATATAAAGCATGTACGGCAGGCAGCAGTAATTTTGAAAAAACTTTACAAATGTTATATCGAAACAGATTCATCGTTAGCTGAAATTAATCCCCTGGTTTTGACTCCCGATGGAGAGGTGCTTGCGATTGACGGGAAAATGAATTTTGATGATAATGCACTTTATCGTCAAAAAGAAATTTTGGAAATGCGTGAAGTAACTCCTGATGAGCAAAAAGAAAATGAAGCTGATGAACTTGGATTATCTTATATCAGGCTCGATGGAAATATTGGATGTATGGTTAACGGTGCTGGGCTTGCTATGGCAACCATGGATATGATAAAATTGTATGGTGGAGAACCTGCTAACTTCCTTGATATTGGTGGTAGTTCAAATCCTGAAAAAGTGGTTGAGGCCATGAATATATTATTGGGAGATAAAAATGTTACAGCTGTAATGATCAATATTTTTGGTGGCATTACCCGCTGCGACGATGTTGCCAGAGGCCTGGTTACAGCTCTTAATCAAATAAAAACTGATATTCCAATAGTTGTAAGGTTATCAGGCACAAATTCAAAAGAAGGATTGGAAATAATAAATGAGTTTGGCCTGCCAAGTGTTGGAACTATGAGCGAAGCTGCAAGAAAAGCAATTGAATTAAGTAAAAAGTAAAACCAGAAAGAAATGAGCATACTTATAAATAAAGACACCAAATTAATAGTTCAGGGAATTACAGGCCGCGATGGTGGTTTCCATGCTTCGAAAATGAAAGAATATGGAACCAATGTGGTTGGTGGTATTTCTCCTGGTAAAGGTGGAATGGAAGTAGATGGGATTCCTGTTTTTAATACCGTTGAAGAAGCAGTTAAAGAAACCGGTGCTGACACATCGGTAATTTTTGTTCCTGCTCCTTTTGCTGGTGATGCTATTTTGGAAGCCAGTTTTGCCGGAATAGAGTTAGTTGTGTGTATTACCGAACATGTTCCTGTAAAAGATATGATTGATGTTATGCCGATTCTGAAAAGGAATGGTACCAAATTAATAGGTGGTAATTGCCCGGGATTAATAACTCCTGATGAATGTTTGATTGGGATCTTACCTGGAATGATATTCAAAAAAGGAAATATTGGATTAATTTCAAGGAGCGGAACATTAACTTACGAGGTAGTAAATATGCTTACCGAAAGTGGTTTGGGGCAAACAACCTGTGTCGGAATTGGAGGTGATCCGGTTTCAGGATTATACTTTATCGATTTACTTGAAATGTATGAAAACGACCCGGAAACCGATGCCGTTGTTTTAATTGGTGAAATTGGTGGCGATGCCGAAGAACAGGCAGCAGCATTTATCAAAGAAAAAATGACTAAACCAGTTGTAGCATTTATTGCCGGGCAAACTGCTCCTCCCGGAAAAAGGATGGGCCATGCAGGTGCAATTATTTCAAGCGGGTCGGGAACAGCAGAAGAAAAAATCAAAGCATTTTATTCGGCTGGGGTACCGGTTGTTAAAGAAACATCGGAAATCCCTGATATCATAAAACAAAAATTGGGAATTTAAAATATATCAGAAAGCCGGTTTATAACCGGCTTTTTTGTGGATCATTTTTTAATCCGTCCCATAAAGTAGGACAACTTGCCCCGATCCTTCGGGGGCAAAGGATAGTACAATTTGGAAATGCTATATAATATCCTTTGCCGTTGGTTTTAACCAACGGATAACCTTTATAGCTCATAATTAAAGATTTTTTAATTCGGTTTGTTTAGGCATAAATACATTTTTATAAAGAACTAAACCCGAAATTTCTCCTTCTGAGTTTTTTTCAAATGAAATTTCATTTTGATCTGATTCACCTTTCCATCTTCCATTTTCATTAGGGCCAACCATTTTGATTAATTCTTTTGTTAATTGATCATCAAACGTCAGGAATCCTTCCTTATACGATAAAGTAAACTCAATTTGAGCCTGCTTCAATTCATAAATGCCAAGTAGTGGTTTCAGCTTATCAGGAATATTATTATCCACAACCTCTGATTCTGATTTTTTTTGAAGAGGAATCAATTGCTGTAGTTTCAACTCTTTAATATTTCCATATATATCTTTTACAAATGAAAGATTTATTTGACGGGTCATTTTGGGATAAAGTACACCCATTTCATTCGGGTCGTTTAGAACCAGTACCGTTTGCCCCGGAATATCTACTGCTAAACTACCTTCCTGATACAAAATCTCGAATACACTATTCCTTTCTTCAAATAAATATTTTCCTAAATAGTCTTGAAATTGTTCAGGAATTTCAGCGGTTTTGTTTTCTCCGTCTCCAATTCTGTAATCAAGAATTTTCATCTCTTTTGGAAAGAAAGTTGTCATTTCACCTAAACGGATATGTCCTGCATCAATAAAATCAAATTCAAATGCAGTGGCATCAATTGCTTTCCATTCGGCATCGCCCATATAAACTTCGGTCCAGGCATGTTGTCCAAAACTTCCGCCAAGATATGGCGAGTACATACATCCTTTAGAAAGTCTGGCCGGAATTCCAACTGCCCTGCAAAAAGCTGCCAGCAGCCGTGAATGCGACCCACATTCTCCTTCTCTGATGTTATAAGTATTTATTGCCGATGTCCCTCCTGGTACTGCACCTTTGATATTTTCAGCAACCCATGTACTTAACTTAACAACTGCTTCCCAGGAATCTTCTGAACCTTCTGTGATTTTTTTTGCTTCTGCTATTAAAACCGGTTCATCCGATTCAATCAGGTTTTCCGGTTCGAGATATTTTTGAAGTTTTTCATCCTGGAAGTTTGGAGGGAAGGGTGGAGGTGTAGCTCCATCATACTTTAAAGGCTCGATTTCAAATTCCCCCTCAATGAAATTATTTGTTACAGTACCTGTAAATTTTTGTCCGGGGATATTAAGGCTTTCCGGAGTTAACCATTCACCAGTTGATTCAATTTTAGCTTCAATTTTCATATAACTGATCTCCGGTACATTTGAAATCATCTTATCAACCTTTCCAAATAAAAGGTTATCCATATTTGCTGTTTGAATACTTTTTATTATCGATTTGTCAGCGAGGTAGATATTTCTGCCAGATCCTTCAATCTTGAGTGGGAATGTAGTTTCTTTATCAAGCCAGAGTTTGGAAAAAACTCCGGTTGCCATACTGATTTCTTCGAAAACAATAGTGCTATATTTTTTCGAGTTTAATACCAGTTCTTCCTCTTTAAGAAGTTTGTATGATTTAGTTACAATTTCTCCTTTCATGTCATCAAATACCTGATAATTTTTTTCGATTTCATTTCCCATAATAAAATCTTTTTTTAAGTGAGGAAATGAAACCTGCGTTTCCAGGATAACATCATCAGGGAGCTCAATTTCTTTAAAATCCCCGCCTCTTTCAGATGAAAAAAATGCTGTATTGTTTTTAATCTTAGTAAGGGCATAAACCGAAGCAGTTGTGGAAATTTCATGCTCACACGAAAAATAGGTTTTAACCTCATCATCGAGTAAATAGTTGTTTATAATTTTTGTTTCTACATCGCTCCCAAGAACAGAAAGATTCACATTAATATCGTCGTGAACAGAAATGAATTTCTTTCCATTTTTTACCACTTCCGACATCACAGATTCGGAATATCCGCAGAGCACACCGCTGTATTCTACAGCGAAATAATAAGTTCCTTCATACTTTTCAGGAAATTGCCCGTACATTGTAAATCCTGTAAAAAGGATTATAAGAAATACAGGCATTAATTTTAATTTGTTAATTGTTTTCATGGCTTTAATTGTTAGTAATAATGTTTTTATGGCATAATAGAAATGTGTTTAAAATCCCAATTCTTTTAAAACAAAAACCAGGGCTAAAAAGGCAAATAATACAATTCCAGCTACCAGCATATTCATAGTCCGGTCGGTTTTTTGTTGTGTTTCAATATTTTGCGAAACCATTGGCAATATGCCTTCATTTAAGTCGGAAAGGCACAATTCAATGTGTTTTACCTGATATTTTATGATTGTGTTATTTTGTACATACGTTACAATAATCCCTATTAAGCAAATCGATGGAAAAACAAAAATATCGAGGCTTCTCATATCTCTCAATTCCCCGTAAGCAGCAAAAAAATAAATAAGCATAGCACCATTAAATCCAAAAAGATAGGTTGAAGCTGTTGATAATAGGGTAATAAAAGAGCGCCTTCTTAAAAACGTCAACATTCCCGCAAGCTTATCTTTTGTATTGTTTACTGAATCTGATATTTCAGAAAACTTATTTAGAATTTTAAATTCAAATAGGATTAAAGGCAATATCAGGACAAAGGCTATTGCGCATACTATTGCTACAATTGATTGGACGTTAAAATATAAAATAACATCCAATACCAGAAAAAACGCTATCAGTATTTTTAAGCCAATATCCAATTTCATCATTTTTCTGAATTTTTCAGCAATTGAGTTTGAACGGCTTGATAAAAACCGTTCAATAGTTGAGCTATCATATCCTGAAGCTCCCAAAGGATATTCTACATTGTTCCACATATCTTTTAAATTTTTATCATTCATGATTCTTGTTTAATTGTTTCGTTAATCAATTCTTCCAGTTTTCGTTTTATCCGCACCAACTTTACACTTACATTCGATTTTGAGGTTCCCATAATCGAGGCTATTTCATCGTAGTTTTTTTCTTCTAGCCATAATAGTATAATGGCTTTGTCGATCCGGTTCAGTTTAGAAATTGCCCGATACAACTGTCTTACATTTTCTTTATCATCGGATTGTTCCACCTTAACCTGGCTATAATCTTTCAGCGGCTCAAAAGCAAAACTGTTTTTCTTTTTGCGAACATTGCTGATTGCCGTGTTAAGAGCCACCCTGTACATCCATGTGCTGAACTGCGATTCTTCTCTGAAGTTTACATACGATTTCCAAAGTTGCAGGCAGATTTCCTGAAACAGGTCTTCCCGGTCAACCGCACCATTGGCGTAAATAAAGGTAATCTTATGGATGATCCTTTGGTTAATTTTTATGAGTTCGCTAAACTCTTTTTTATTTTGCTTTTGTGGTTTCATTTTTTGGTTTCTGAAACGTTGGTCGCAAAACGGATTTAAAAACTACAAATTCAATTAGAAAAGTGAATTTTCTTTTTAGTTAATAATTTAAGATATGCAGAGCCTTAATAAAATTCTGGGGTCAAAACTAGTTAAGTGTTCTAAAATTAATAATTTTCAATAACAATTTATACAAATCTTCTTTTCTATGATTATACCTAAACTCACATTCTTTTAAATGTAAATAAAAAGTTGATTTATGTATTCCTTTAAAC
>JABMQB010000564.1 GCA_013203525.1 Mariniphaga sp. | reverse complement strand
GGATATACTTATCTGATGCGAAACAAATTTGAGTATTTCGAAATCCTCTGTACTAAATGCGTGTGGATTGTTATAGTCCTGTACCACCATTGCACCTACTGTTTTGCCTTCAATTGATAAAGGTATGCCAATCCATATTTCTGATACAGTGCCAACTAAATTAATTTCTTTTGCATTTACTAATTCAAGAATTTCGGGTTTTGTTATAAATAAGGGTTTTTGCTTTTTAACAACATAACCAGTTAATGTTTTTTTTGCCGGCCATGATGTAAAACTATCTTTCTCATCCACCAGATAAGGTGTTGAAAGTGTATCGGTTTTTTTATCGTAAAGTGCAATGTAAAAGTTTGAAATATTTATTTTTCTCCCGAGTTCAAACCTGATTTTCTTCAAAAAATCTTTAAGGTTGGAAGTACTAACAACTGCATTGGAAATATTATATGTGATATCCTTTATAAACTCCGCTTGTTTTTTCCCGGTAACATCACTAATAACTGATAATAAACATAGTTGCCCTTTAATTTTGATAAACTCTGAAGAAACTAATGTTTCAAGTATTTTGCCTGATTTTGTCCTGAATGAGATTTCATATTTAACTAGCCTTTTTGATTTATTCAGTTCATCAAAAAGTTTAGTCCGATCTTCAGGTTTTAAATAAAAATTTAATTGTTCGGATGTTTTACCTATAACTTCATCACATGTGTATCCTGAGATTTTTTCAAATGAATTATTTACATCAATGAATTTCCCATTGGGAATGGTGCTGATATAAACCGGATCGGGATAGTTTTGGAATGATACTTTAAATTTTTCTTCGGATTCATTGGAAGCTTTTTCTGTATTGATTTGTATAATTCCGGCATCATTCTTTTTAGTAGAATATTCAACTGAAAAAATATAACGAACAGGTTGCCCATCAATTGTTTTGGCCGAAAGGGTACAATCAATAATTTTACCACCATTTTGGATGAGTTTAATGTCAAATCTATTTAACTTTTTTTTATTTTTTAGTTGCTTATATAAATTTTGATATTCACTGTCGCTGTTACACAATAACTGAAAGGAAGTAGAACTTATTTCACTTGCAGTATATTCAAGTATATTTAAAATTGTATCATTTACTTCCAAAATATTAAAGTCGTCCGAAGTAATAATCGTTCCGATAGGTATGTCATTTATATTTATATGGCTCATAGAGAAAAAGCTTTATTGGGAATAAATAATTGGTTTAGATATATTGTTTTTTCATTGTGATACTTCATGAGTTGATATAAATCATATTTTCGATTACTATAAAAAGCCCGGATTAGTCCGGGCTTTCAATAAGAGGTGTTGTAGAAAGAAAATACAGTGATATAATCCCTGTATAATTTAATTTCTTTTTGCAACAGAGGGAACCGAGAAAGTAAAAATACTTCCTTCTCCAGGCTTACTTTCTACACTAATTTTTCCGCCATTTTTTTCAATAAATTCTTTACACAAAATTAATCCCAGCCCACTTCCTTTTTCATTGTCTGTGCCATGCGATGTTATTTTAGAATCGAGCCGAAATAGTTTTTCCATATTCTTCTGGCTGATTCCAATGCCATTATCCTTAACACTTATTATAATTTTGTTATTTATATCTGTTGCTAAAACGTTTATTTTACTTTCTTTTTCAGAGAATTTAATTGAATTTGATAAAAGGTTGCGCATTACTGTACAAATCATATTTTTATCTGCCAATATTGTAATTTCATCGTTGATTTTTGATTCTATTGTAATATTTTTCGAATCTGCGTGGTGTTTACAAACCAACATTATTTCATCAAAAATTGATTTTAACCTGTATGCTTTTGGCTCAACTTCAAGTCTGTCTGTTTGAGTTTTTGTCCATTCCAGAAGGTTTTCAAGAAGAGTCTGCGTATTTAGTGCGCTTGAATGTAAATCACCAATCAATTCAATTATTTCATCTTTTGTGAATGATTCTGAATGTTCTTTTAATATTGTTACCAGATTTACAAATGATATGAATGGATTACGCAGGTCATGGGCAATAATAGAGAAAAAACGGTCTTTTGTTTCATTCAATTTTTTCAGGTTTTCTTCTGTATTCTGCCTAACTTCTACTTCATATTGTAATTCTGTGTTTAACTCTCTTATATTAACAACCTGTAATTCACGTCTGGCTACAAGGTTGGCACTGCGAGCATTAACTTCAGCAAGTGATTTATTTAACTTTTTTATTTCTTCGTCTTTTAATTCAATAACTGCCATTAAATCAGCTGCATGGGCATTGGCTTTAGCCAGGCCATTATTCGTTTGTACAAGTTTTTCATTTTTTTCTTCAACCTCTGCCATTAAATCAGCTGAAAGAGCATTGGCATTTGCCAACTTAGAATTTAATAGGTTAAGCTCCTCGTATTTATCTTCTAATTCAGCTACCATTGTTGCTGATTTAACGTTAACCTTTGCAAGATTTTTGTTTAAATGAAGTAAGTTTTTATTATTATTTAACCATTCCTGATAATTTTTGAATGATTCATCATTTTGATTATCAAATCCCTTACCAAGGTTTTTATTTGTAATTGATGTATTATTTCCGTTCGCTCCGTTTTTCATAATGGATATATTTCCAATTTGGTTTTCTTTTTCGGAATATTTAAAAAGTGATAGTTTTGGTATTATCACCCATTGATGAGACAATTGTTGCTAATCCGGTTAACTCGGCTTCTTCAATTAAAGTGCCTCTTCCTGTTATACTTTCAACTGAACAGTAGTACTCAGAACATGGAGCACAAACAAGAATTTCACCACCTAATTCTATAAACTGTTCAAAATAATCTTTTAGCGGTTCAAATCCAGCAACTTTTACTCCTTTTGTTGAGCCTTTTGAAGCCCATAGGGTTCCATCCATTGTAAAAAAGATGCTTACTTCCTGGCTCATTGCCAGTGCAGCACAACCCCAGGATAAAGCAAGCGTTGCTCGTGTTCCTCTATCCTGTTTCCCGGTTGTTAATGTTATTAATAAATCTGGATTTTTAGCCATGATAATTATTCCTTGGTTTTAAATAAAAAGTGTGATTTTCCCTTTTAATGAATTCGATAATAAAGTGGTTACTCCACATCTGTCAATAAATTCACTTCCTTTTAATTCTTTGCAATCGATACCAAAAAGTTGGGCTGATGTTTCACAGACATGGATATGAGCACCCATTTCTAAAACATTATTATAAAGAATATCGATATTGTCAATACCTTTTTGTTTCATCATGCTTTTTACACAAAGTTTCCCCAGCCCCAAAAAATGAAATTTTGTGATTATCCCCACATCCTCTTACAATAAGATAGACTCCTGGTTGCAGACGGTTGCGGACAAAGACAACATTCTTGTGAGAGGTGGTTTGAAACAAGATTATGTTCCCCAATACATGTTTGCATTACACAAATATTTAGGGAATATTACAGGGTAATAAAAAAAAAGTTATCTGCTAGGTTAGTTTTTTCTCCTTTGAATGTGCACCAGATCTCCAGTTATCTGGCCAAAAGGTCCCCAGG